>NCHI01000017.1 GCA_002281815.1 Methylotenera sp. 24-45-7 | reverse complement strand
GTGTTTTGGTTAACCCAGTGTTTTGGGTTGACGGTCAACGTGTTATATTAACGCTAATTCAAATTAAAGTCATAATATGCGTTATATATTCATCCTTTTAGCGTTGCTGTGTGCTTCATGTGGCACAGCGCTACCTAGCATAAAGCCATATAAGCTCGACATACAACAGGGTAACGTTGTCACTTCAAAAATGTTGCTGCAGTTGCGCCCTGGCATGACTAAATCACAAGTACGTTTCATCATGGGTACGCCTTTGGTGCAAGACAGCTTTCATGGTAATCGCTGGGATTACGTTTATCAAATGCGCGAAAGCGGAAAAATTAAAGAACAGCGCCGCGTTATTTTAGATTTTGAAAATGAATTATTAAAGTCTGTGCGTGGTGATGTGGTTGCTGCGGGTAGTGAGCAAGCTAAAGAGAATGAACCCACAGGCCTTTCAGGCACGCGCGTGGTTACCCCGATTAAGGCTGAAGAAGAAAAGAGCTTGGTTGATAAGCTTAAATTTTGGCAAACTGATAATAAAGCTGCCGAAAAAGAGGCTGCTGACAAGGCAGCAAAAGCCAAATTGGATGCCGAGCAAGCTGCCAAGGCTGTCGTGCCAGTGGCAGCTACGCCTGAACCACAAGCTAGCCCTGAGTCACAAATAAAGTCAGAGCCAATCACTAATGAGCCTGCATCAATGCTGGCTGTGCCCATTGATCTTAGCAATAGTGCTCCCGCTCCCGTAACTGCGCCAGTGGTAGAAGCTGCCCCTGCCAGCGAGCCGATGCAAGCCGTTGTTCCTGTCACAGAAGTACAACAACCGCAGGCTACGGCAACCGAAGTTGCGCCTGCGATTGTACCTATGGTGATTGAGCCGCAAGCGCCAATAGAGCAAGCAGTTGCTCCGCTTGCTGTAGAGCCGGCAACGGCTGCTGAGCCGGCGCCAGCAGAGCCGCCAGTCAATCCTTATTATTACCAATCTCCATCAGGGATGCAGTTTGACCGGAAAATTCAGTTCGAAGACGAAGAGCCGCCAGCCCAAGTCGAGCCTAGCGGTGCACGCAGTGGTAATAAGGTGGCGCCTAAACCAAAAGAATTACCACAAGAAAAAGACCCTAGTTTTTTTGACCGAATGTTAGAGCAGATAGGGTTTTAACCTGCTGTAGGCAGCGTTGTAAGATCTATGGTGTTAGTGTTGTTTTTAAATAAAGATTAAGAAATTTTCAGGTTTTAAAAGTCTATGGCAAATCCATTAAAAGTTGTTATCGCAGGTTGTTCTGGTCGTATGGGGCATGCATTGCTTGAATCTGTATTTGCAGATGCGGAGTTGGTGTTACATGGTGCGCTAGATAGAGCGGGCGATAATCCGAGTTTAGGCCGTGATGCGGGCGAGCAGTTTGGCAAAGTATCTGCTGTGAAAGTGACTGCAGATATTGCTGCTGCGCTAAAAGATGCTGACGTATTAGTAGACTTTACGCGCCCTGAAGCTAGCATGCAGTATTTGCAGGCTTGTCAAACAGCCAAGGTGGCAATGGTGATAGGTACGACTGGTTTTTCTGCTGAGCAGAAACTGGCCATTGAAGTAGCCTCTAAAAATATTCCGATTGTATTCGCGCCCAACATGAGTGTGGGCGTGACTTTGCTGATTAACTTAGTTGAGCAGGCGGCGAAAGTATTGAGCGAAGCTTACGACATTGAAGTGGTTGAAATGCATCATCGTCATAAAGTTGACGCGCCATCCGGAACAGCGCTGCGTCTAGGTGAAGCTGCCGCTTATGGTTTGGGTCAGGATTTAAAAGACTGCGCTATCTATGCGCGCGAAGGTGTGACTGGTGAGCGCGAAGCAGGAAAAATAGGCTTTGCGACGTTGCGCGGTGGCGATGTTGTGGGTGACCATACGGTAGTGTTTGCTGGTATCGGTGAGCGCGTAGAGTTGACGCACAAAGCGAGTAGTCGCGCTACATTTGCAGTGGGCGCATTGCGTGCAGCCAAGTTTTTGGCAAATAAACAATCCGGATTGTTTGATATGCAGGATGTGTTGAGTTTGAAACGCAGCTGATTTTTATTGTATTTTTGACTGGCAAAGGAGTTCATGATGAATCCGCTTGCAAGTATTACATGCTACCAGCGCCTGCTATTGTTAATAGTTGGCGCTGTTTTCATTTGGTCGGCCATCTCTCCACGTGATTACTTCACTTGGTTGTTAGAAGTGTTTCCAGTGTTACTGGTATTGCCCATACTCTGTTTCAGCTATTCTAAATTTCCGCTGACTAATCTGGCGTATGGTTTGATAGCAGTGCATGCCGTTATTTTAATTGTGGGTGGACACTACACTTATGCTGAAATGCCGATATTTAATTGGCTGCGCGATTATTATGGCTGGGATAGAAATTACTACGACAGGCTGGGGCATGTGGCGCAGGGTTTTGTACCGGCGATGGTGGCGCGTGAAATATTGCTGCGAAATTCTGTTTTGCCACCTGGGAACTGGCTGTTTTTTATTGTGGTGAGTATCAGTCTTGCTATCAGTGCTTTTTATGAGTTTTTGGAGTGGTGGGTAGCTTTGGCATCTGGTAGCGACGCGGTGGCTTTTTTGGCAACGCAAGGTGATATATGGGATACGCAGTGGGATATGTTTTTAGCGTTTTGCGGGGCAATTGTTGCACAATTGTTAATGGCAAAATGGCACGACCGTCAGTTGTCACAAATCTAGTTTTGCATTGATTAACCACTTTTTTTTCGCTATAATTCGTTAATTCTGAAACGGGAAGAGTAAACCTACTCCTCCCGTTTTGCATATCTGCCATCTGTTCATGATGGACAAAAGACAATAAAATTTTTAATGCTTTAAAACCAAGGAGTTACTGTGTCACAAAACCTGCCCGCCATACTAGTACTTGCAGATGGAACCGTGTTTCGTGGCATGTCAATTGGAGCATCAGGCCACGCTGTGGCCGAGGTTGTATTTAATACTTCGATGACTGGCTACCAAGAAATTCTCACCGACCCGTCCTACACCAAGCAAATCGTTACCCTCACTTATCCGCACATCGGCAATTACGGCACCAACCCAGAAGATGTTGAGTCTGGCAAAGTTTACGCTAGCGGTTTAATCATTCGTGATTTACCACTGACTTACAGTAACTTTAGAAGCACACAATCTTTATCTGAGTATCTGGCGTCTAACAATGTGGTGGCAATTGCCGATATTGACACACGCAAACTCACGCGAATTTTGCGTGAAAAAGGTGCGCAAGCAGGCGCGATTATCGCTGGCGAGGCGGATGAAGCCAAAGCTTTGGATCTGGCAAAAAATTTAATTGCAGGCTTCCCCGGCATGTCTGGGTTGGATTTAGCTAAAGTGGTGTCTTGTGAAAAAGCTTATGAATTTACCGAGGCTGAGTGGGCGTTGGGTTCGGGCTATGCACAAGCGCCAGCGCAAAAATTCCACGTAGTGGCTTTTGATTATGGTGTTAAACGCAACATTCTGCGCATGCTGGTTGCACGCGGCTGCAAAGTGACGGTTTTGCCTGCGCAAGCCACGGCTGAAGAAGCGCTGGCACTTAATCCTGATGGTGTGTTTTTGTCGAATGGCCCGGGTGATCCTGAGCCATGCGACTACGCGATTAAAGCGATTAAAACTATTGTAGATAAAGGCATTCCAACTTTTGGTATTTGTTTAGGTCATCAGTTGCTGGCTTTAGCGAGCGGTGCCAAAACTGTAAAAATGAAGTTTGGTCACCATGGTGCAAACCATCCGGTACAAGATGTTGAAACCAAACGTGTTTACATCACCAGTCAAAACCATGGTTTTGCTGCAGACGCGGCCAGCTTGCCTGCCAATATCAAAATAACACATGTATCGTTATTTGATGGCAGCCTGCAAGGGATAGCGCGCACCGACAAACCTGCATTCAGTTTTCAGGGGCATCCGGAAGCAAGTCCAGGTCCTACAGAAATGAGTTATCTATTTGATCATTTTATTAATTTAATGGAACAGAAGTCGAGAGTTTAGAGTTGTGAGTTGAGAGTGTAATAATACCTCTCGGCTCTTGGCTTGCTACTCAACTTAATATTTATGGCAAAACGTACAGACATTAAAAGTATTCTCATCATCGGCGCCGGCCCTATCGTCATCGGGCAGGCTTGTGAGTTCGACTACTCAGGCGCGCAAGCGTGTAAAGCATTGCGTGAAGAAGGCTACCGTGTAATTTTGGTGAACTCTAACCCAGCCACCATCATGACCGACCCGGAAATGGCCGATGCCACTTACATTGAGCCTGTTACTTGGCAGGTAGTTGAAAAGATTATTGAAAAAGAGCGCCCAGATGCGCTGTTGCCTACCATGGGTGGTCAAACCGCGTTAAATTGTGCGCTGGATTTAGATAAGCACGGTGTACTTGAAAAATTCAATGTAGAGTTAATCGGTGCTTCTAAAGAAGCGATTGATAAAGCTGAAGACCGTCAAAAATTTAAAGACGCCATGACCAAAATCGGCTTGGGTTCAGCGCGTTCAGCAGTTGCCCACAGCATGGAAGAAGCCTTGCAAGTGCAAGCCAGTATCGGCTATCCAGCGATTATTCGCCCATCATTCACCATGGGTGGTAGTGGCGGCGGCATTGCTTACAACCGTGAAGAATTTATCACAATCTGTGAACGTGGTTTGGATGCCTCACCAACTAGCGAGTTGTTGATTGAAGAATCACTGCTCGGTTGGAAAGAGTATGAAATGGAAGTGGTGCGTGACTCAGCGGATAACTGCATCATCATTTGTTCTATCGAAAACTTAGACCCAATGGGTGTGCATACCGGCGACTCTATTACCGTAGCCCCTGCACAAACGCTGACCGACAAAGAATACCAAATCATGCGTAATGCCAGCTTGGCTGTATTGCGTGAAATCGGTGTCGATACCGGTGGTTCAAACGTGCAATTTGCGATTAACCCAGACGATGGCCGTATGATTGTGATTGAGATGAATCCGCGTGTATCGCGCTCATCTGCATTGGCTTCAAAAGCCACTGGTTTCCCAATTGCTAAAGTGGCAGCAAAGCTTGCAGTAGGGTTCACTTTAGATGAATTGCGTAATGATATTACTGGCGGCGCAACGCCAGCATCGTTCGAGCCAAGTATTGATTACGTGGTGACCAAAGTGCCACGTTTTGCGTTTGAAAAATTCCCACAGGCGGATAGCCGCTTAACCACGCAGATGAAATCTGTGGGTGAAGTGATGGCGATTGGCCGTACTTTCCAGGAGTCATTCCAAAAAGCCATGCGCGGTTTAGAAGTAGGCGTTGATGGTTTGGATGAAAAAACCACGGATATGGACACCATCACCAAAGAAATCGGTGTGCCAGGCCCTGAGCGTATTTGGTACGTGGGCGATGCCTTCCGCATGGGTTTAACTGTGGATGAAGTGTTTGATATTTCAAAAATCGACCGCTGGTTCTTAACGCAGTTGAAAGACATCATCGACCGCGAGCAAGCATTAAAAGGCAAACATATTGCTGATCTTGATAAAGCGGCAATGTTGCAGTTGAAACGTCGCGGTTTCTCTGACCGCCGTCTGGCTAAATTGCTGGATACTGACCAGCATGCGGTGCGCGCTTACCGTCAGGCTTTGAATGTGCGCCCAGTTTACAAGCGTGTGGATACTTGTGCGGCTGAATTTTCAACCAATACGGCTTATATGTACTCTACTTATGAAGAAGAGTGCGAGTCTAAACCTAGTAACAAGAAAAAAATCATGGTGTTGGGCGGTGGTCCAAACCGTATCGGTCAAGGCATTGAGTTTGATTATTGCTGCGTACATGCGGCATTTGCCATGCGTGAAGATGGTTATGAAACCATTATGGTGAACTGTAACCCTGAAACGGTTTCTACCGATTACGATACCTCAGACCGCTTGTACTTTGAGCCAGTGACATTGGAAGACGTGCTGGAAATTGTAGCGCTGGAAAAACCAGTGGGCGTGATTGTGCAATACGGTGGTCAAACACCATTGAAACTTGCGCGTGATTTGGAAAAAGCTGGTGTGCCTATCATCGGTACTACACCAGATGCGATTGACATGGCAGAAGACCGCGAACGCTTCCAAAAAATGTTGCAAGTGTTAGGTTTGAAGCAGCCACCTAACCGCACCGCACGCACCGAGCAAGAGGCCTTACGCCTAGCAGATGAAATTGGTTATCCGTTAGTGGTGCGCCCAAGCTATGTTTTGGGTGGCCGTGCAATGGAAATCGTGCAAGAACAAAGTCAGCTTGAACGCTATATGCGTGAAGCGGTGAAAGTGTCTAACGAATCGCCGGTGTTGCTGGATAGGTTCCTTAACGATGCACTGGAAGTGGATGTGGACGCATTATCTGACGGTAATGAAGTTATTATCGGCGGCATCATGGAACACGTGGAGCAAGCGGGTGTGCACTCGGGTGATTCAGCCTGTTCATTGCCGCCTTACAGCTTGTCAGCCAAGTTGCAAGATGAACTGCGTGTACAAACCAAGCAAATGGCAAAAGCCTTGGGCGTGGTGGGTTTGATGAACGTGCAATTTGCGATTCAAGGTGAAACGGTTTACGTGTTAGAAGTAAACCCACGTGCGTCACGTACCGTACCGTTTGTTTCTAAAGCTTGTGGTTTGCAGTTGGCTAAAGTGGCAGCGCGTTGCATGGTCGGTCAGTCACTGGCCTCACAAAATGTGACACGTGAAATTGTGCCGCCATTTTACTCAGTGAAAGAAGCGGTATTCCCGTT
This sequence comes from Methylotenera sp. 24-45-7, assembly GCA_002281815.1. GTDB lineage: Bacteria > Pseudomonadota > Gammaproteobacteria > Burkholderiales > Methylophilaceae > Methylotenera. The sequence continues at coordinate 13,986 of NCHI01000017.1, read as the reverse complement.
CATCAAGTTCCCGGGTGTAGATACCATTTTAGGCCCGGAAATGAAATCTACCGGTGAAGTGATGGGGGTAGGCAGCACGTTTGCTGAAGCATTCCTCAAGTCACAATTAGGTGCTTCAACTAAGTTGCCGCAAGGTGGCCGAGCCTTTATCAGTGTGCGCAAAGAAGACTACTTAAAAGTCGTGGAAATTGCGCAGCACTTAGATAAATTAGGCTTTGAGTTAGTGGCAACCAAAGGCACCGCCGCTGCGCTGATAGCAAACGGCTTAAAAGTGCAGGCCGTGAATAAAGTGGCCGAAGGTCGCCCGCACATTGTAGACATGATTAAAAACGGCGACATCAGCTTTATTGTAAATGTGACCGAAGACAAACGCGCGGTGGCTGACTCCTATGAAATTCGCCGCACAGCGTTACAAAATAAAGTCACCTATTACACCACGATAGCCGGTGCAAAAGCCGCCTGCGTTGGGATGGGTCACGTGCAAGAAATTCAAGTTGAGTCACTACAGAACTTGCACAAACAACTGGCTTAAAATACACTAAGCCTATATTCAATCGTATCAATTAAAAACCACGCTCTTTCACGAGTGTGGTTTTGTTTTTTAGTATAAGGAAAGTCGCATGGCAGCAACACCATTTCCAGTCACCATTCGTGGGGCTGAATTGCTTAAAGAAGAATTACTACGCTTACGTAGCGTAGATAGGCCTTACATTATTCAGGCGATTGCCGAGGCGCGCGCGCAAGGTGATTTGTCTGAGAACGCAGAATACGAGTCAGCTAAAGAGCGTCAAAGTTTTATTGAAGGCCGCATTGCAGAGTTGGAAGCCAAGTTATCTAATTTGCAGGTGATTGATCCGAAAACATTGAATGCGGAAGGGCGTGTGGTGTTCGGTGCGACAGTGAATATTGAAGATTTAGATTCAGGCGATAATAAAACTTACCAGATCGTGGGTGAGGATGAGGCCGATATCAAAAGTGGCAAAATTTCTGTGAGTTCGCCGATTGCACGTGGCCTAATCGGTAAAACCGCAGGCGATGTTGCTGAAGTTAATGCACCAGGTGGTATTAAGGAATATGAAATTCTAGATGTTCTATATGTTTAAGTCGTGCTTTATGTTTAATTAGGATAGTAAAATGGCTTATCGATTATCACTCATTATTATTGCCCTGTGGGCTGGTGCATTATGGACTAGCGGACTGAACGCATATTTATTGTTTGATCATCTGCAAGACAAACAAATGGCAGGCATGCTCGCTGGTAACCTATTTAAGGTAGTTGGCTATATTGGTATGGTGAGCGCATTTTATCTGCTGATTTACCGGTTGGTGCAATATGGTACGGGCGCATTAAAACAAGCGTTTTTCTGGGCGGTATTGGTCATGCTGTTATTGGTGCTGGCCGGCCATTTTGGTATTCAACCAATATTAGAGAGCTTAAAAGCACAGGCTTTGCCGGTGGACGTGATGCAAAGCGTATTTGCTGATAGATTCAGAAACTGGCATGGTGTGGCTAGCGTAGCTTATTTGATTCAAAGCTTACTAGCGATAGTGATAGTGTTAAAAGCGCGGTAGGTGCACTTTTAACTAAATAAAAGAGCGCACTTAAGTAAAAGAAAAAACCTCTGATTTTTAAGGGAAATTTCTCAATCATCATTTCCGCGTAGGCAGAAATGACGGCTTTGGTAGATGTTTAGATTGAAACGGCGAGCTTTGTAATTTAAAGCTTAGGAATTACGATTTTGGCACTCTCTTTAACAGTGTTGCTTGGGCGATAAAACACCAGTTGTTTACCAATGTGATGAACTGCCAAGGCGCCAGTAGTTTTACTGATTTCGTCGAACAAAGCTTTGCGTACATCGCGGTCATCGCCAGATACTTTAACTTTAATCAATTCATGTGAATTTAAGTTGAGTTCGATTTCTTTAATGACGTTTTCGGTAAGCCCGTTGTTTCCTATCATTACAACAGGATTTAAACTGTGAGCTAAGCCACGTAAATGCGCGATTTGTTTAGTGCTTAATTTCATGATTTTTGACTAGATTTAACAAGCCCGCATTCTAACACGATATTCCCTAGTGCCTAAATTAGGCAAATTTTGAGACTGTAAAAAACACAACAATGAAACCAACCCGAACCAGTAAAGCATGGATGATGGAGCATCTGAATGACCCTTATGTGAAACTTGCACAAAAGGAAGGCTACCGTGCGCGAGCTGCTTACAAGTTGATGGAAATTGATGATAAAGATAAATTGATTAAACCTGGAATGACGATCGTTGATCTGGGCTCAGCGCCCGGTAGCTGGTCTCAAGTCGCGGTGCAGCGCTTAAAAGGCCAAGGCAAAGTGATTGCGCTGGATATTCTAGATATGCAGCCAATTGGTGGGGTGACGTTTTTGCAGGGTGACTTTAGAGAAGAGTCGGTATTAAGGCAGTTGGAACAAACCTTAAATAAAATGCAGGTTGATCTTGTAATTGCCGATATGGCACCCAATATCAGTGGTGTTAAAGATGTTGATCAGGCGGGCGCAGCTTATTTAACCGAGCTGGCGTTAGAGTTCAGCAAAGATTGGTTGAAACCAAGCGGTAACTTTTTGGTCAAGGTATTTATAGGCGCAGGATTTGAAGAAATTTTGCAAACGATGCGTCAAATGTTTGACAAAGTGGTAACGCGTAAGCCTAAAGCTTCGCGTGACAGAAGTAGTGAAGTTTATTTATTGGGATTAGGGCGCAAACCTTAAATTTTGGTATAAGCTACTTATTAATCACAAGTATTATTGTGGATAAAGGAAAGAAATTTTGAACAACGTGTTTAAGAATGTTGCCATCTGGTTGGCAATCGCTATGGTGCTAATGGCCATTTTTAACCTTGCTGGTGTTAAAAGTAGCGCAGACAACCAAGTCGTATACTCCCAATTCATTCAAGATGTTAAAGATGGCCGTGTGGCCAAAGTACAGATTGACGGCCGTGTTTTGCGCGCCACTACGCAAGATGGCAAACGCTTCAATACCTATGCGCCAACTGACCCTTGGTTAGTTTCCGATTTGCTCAAATATAACGTGACTGTGGAATCCAAGCCAGAAGAAGAGCAGTCGTTGTTGATGAGTATCTTTGTGTCATGGTTCCCAATGATATTGTTGATTGGCGTGTGGATATTCTTTATGCGTCAAATGCAAGGCGGCGGCAAAGGTGGTGGCCCATTCTCATTTGGCAAAAGTAAAGCGCGTCAGTTGGACGAAGGTAACAACACTACAACTTTTGCAGATGTAGCCGGTTGCGACGAGGCCAAAGAAGAAGTATTCGAGTTGGTTGAGTTTTTACGTGATCCGACAAAATTCCAAAAATTAGGTGGTCGCATTCCACGTGGTGTATTAATGGTAGGCCCTCCGGGTACTGGTAAAACTCTGCTGGCACGTGCGATTGCCGGTGAAGCTAAAGTACCGTTCTTTACAATTTCCGGCTCTGACTTCGTTGAGATGTTTGTGGGTGTAGGCGCGTCACGTGTACGTGACATGTTTGAAACCGCGAAAAAGAATTCGCCTTGCATTATCTTTATTGATGAGATTGATGCAGTGGGTCGTAGCCGTGGTGCTGGTACCGGCGGTGGTAATGATGAGCGTGAACAAACACTCAACCAAATGTTGGTTGAGATGGATGGTTTTGAAGCCAACTCAGGCGTGATTGTAATCGCTGCAACTAACCGCGCGGATGTGTTGGATAAAGCCTTGCTACGTCCGGGTCGTTTTGACCGTCAAGTGATGGTGGGTTTGCCGGACATTAAAGGCCGCGAGCAAATCTTGATGGTGCATATGCGCAAAGTGCCGATTGATCCAGATGTGAAAGCGGATATTTTGGCGCGTGGCACACCGGGCTTTAGTGGTGCTGACTTGGCTAACTTAGTGAATGAGGCGGCTTTGTTTGCTGCGCGTCGCAACAAACGCACCGTTGATATGCAAGACTTTGAAGATGCGAAAGACAAAATCTTCATGGGCCCTGAGCGTAAATCGATGGTGATGCGTGAGGACGAACGCCGCAACACGGCTTATCATGAATCAGGCCATGCGGTGGTTGCTAAACTGTTACCTACAGCAGACCCGGTGCATAAAGTGACTATCATGCCACGCGGCTGGGCTTTGGGTTTAACTTGGCAGTTGCCTGAATTTGACCGTATCAGCAATTACAAAGACAAAATGCTGGAAGAGATTTCGATTCTTTTTGGCGGTCGTATTGCTGAAGAAGTATTTATGCATCAAATGTCTACTGGCGCCTCAAACGACTTTGAACGTGCCACTAAGCTTGCGCGTGACATGGTGACGCGTTACGGCATGAGTGATGCTTTAGGCACGATGGTATACGCAGGTAGCGAACAAGATTCGTTTTTTGGCAGCATGAGTTCTAAAACCGTATCTGAAGCAACACAGCAAAAAGTAGATGCAGAAATTCGCCGCATTTTGGATGAACAATATGCACTCGCACGCAAGTTGCTTGAAGAGAACCGTGACAAAGTTGAAGCCATGGCTGCTGCATTGATGGAGTATGAAACTATCGATGCTGATCAGATAAACGACATTATGGCGGGTTTGCCTGCACGTCCACCAAAGCCAGTGCAAAGCACCAAGTCCAATTCGACTACAGGCTCGTCTTCAACTGGCACTTCTGCTGCTCCTGCGCCGCAGCCAACAGCTAAAACATAAACACGCACTGTTGCGTCTGTATTGATTGAAACTTGAAAGGGCTAGTTATCTAGCCCTTTTTCTTGAGTATAATTAGGCATGGTGACAAACTTATTGCATTGCGGTAGATTCCAGCTCGACTTAACGTATCCGCGTGTCATGGGTATCGTCAATGTCACACCCGATTCATTTTCTGATGGTGGTCAATACGCAGCAACCGATTTGGCTGTTGCACATGCGCAGCAATTAATCGCTGAAGGTGCCGATATTCTCGATATTGGTGGAGAGTCCACGCGTCCCGGTGCCGAGCCCGTTAGTCTGCAAGAGGAACTCAGACGAGTAATTCCAGTGATTGAGGCTTTAAGTAAAATATCGACAGTACCGCTTTCAATCGACACTTATAAACCGCAAGTCATGCAGGCAGCTATTCAAGCTGGTGTTGATATCGTCAATGATATTCGCGCTTTGCAGGAAGAGCATGCATTGGAAATTGTGGCGAATAGCAATGTTGGGGTGTGTTTAATGCATATGCAAGGTGTACCTCAAACCATGCAAATTAACCCAACTTATGCTGATGTGCTAAGTGAAGTGCAGCAGTTTTTAGCAGATAGGGCAGTTGCATGTCTGGCGCATGGGATTAACAAAAATCGCATCATGCTTGACCCCGGCTTTGGGTTTGGCAAAACCAAAGAACACAATATTGCATTGATACAACATTTGGATAGATTAACGCAGTTAGGCTATCCTTTACTGGTGGGTTTGTCTCGCAAATCAGTGCTAGGGAAAATTGCGGGTGGTGATGAATTGCAGCGTTTGCATGCAGGTTTGGCGGCTTCGGTGATTTCAGTCATGAAAGGTGCGAAAGTAGTGAGGGTACATGATGTTAAGGCGACGGTGGACGCACTTAAAGTGGTTGCAGCTGTCATTTAAACAAATTGATATTTGCATAATGGCAAATAGTTAGTCCAACTTTTAATAAAGAATTAAAAAAACCCGTCATTCCGGCGTAACCGTTAAGGTCATCCCCGTAGAATATATGTACTGAAGTACATTATTCACACGCGATAGGCCTAGAATCCAGGCAAGGTGGTGTTTTAAAGTGGCATTTTTAGTGAAATTGTTACTGATGATTTTGTTTGTTTTAGTTGGTCTCGCCCAACGGGCGAGATACTTTTTCTTGCTTAGCCAAGAAAAAGTATCCAAAAAGAAGGCTACCCCCTACCGCTTGTTTCTTGCGTTGCTCGCCTTAATGGGCGGCAAGCGGAAACTCGCCAAAAGGCTGGCTCAAACAGCCGCTTGCCGAAAGCTCCCATCAAGCCTGTGCTACTCAGCGCGGTAGCAGGGGAGTGATGAAAATTGATATAGTGGTAATTAGTTGAGAGAACAATAATGACAAAAAAATATTTTGGTACTGATGGAATTCGTGGTCGTGTAGGGGATGCGCTGATTACGCCGGAATTTGTGATGCGTTTGGGCTATGCTGCGGGACGCGTGCTGACGAGTATGGAAAGTCATCTTGCGAAAGGTGCGCACCCAGCAGTGTTGATTGGTAAAGATACGCGTATTTCTGGCTATATGTTAGAAGCGGCACTTGAGGCTGGTTTGTCTGCGGCTGGCGTGGATGTGTTGCTGACAGGGCCTATGCCTACACCAGGCGTGGCGTATTTAACGCGTGCTTTGCGTGCGCAAGCGGGGATTGTGATTTCTGCGTCGCATAATCCTTACTATGATAACGGCATTAAGTTTTTTTCGAGCTTAGGTACCAAACTGCCTGACGATGTAGAGCATGCAATTGAAGCTGAGCTGGAAAAGCCAATGCAAGTCATGGAGTCTGCCAAATTAGGTAAGGCGCGTCGTATTGATGATGCCGCTGGGCGTTATGTGGAGTTCTGTAAGAGTACTTTTCCGAATCAGCTTGACCTGCGCGGTTTGAAAATTGTGTTGGATTGCGCACACGGCGCAACTTATCATATAGCGCCACCAGTATTTCATGAGCTTGGAGCCGAGATTATTGTCATTGGCAACAAACCGGATGGCCTAAACATCAATGAGCAAGTTGGCTCTACACATCCGCAAGCATTACAAAAAGCTGTGATTGCGCATAGTGCAGATTTAGGGATTGCCTTTGATGGCGATGGCGACCGCCTGATGATGGTGGATGCGCAGGGGCAGCTTTTAGATGGCGATCAACTGCTTTATATTATTGCGGCTGCACGTCAAGCGGCTAGTGCTTTGCAAGGTGGGGTAGTCGGCACGCTTATGACCAACTTGGCGTTGGAACACAAACTTGCAGCCATGCAAATTCCATTTACACGCGCTAAAGTCGGTGACCGCTACGTGCTGGAATTACTCAATCAAAACAGTTGGCAGTTAGGTGGTGAAAATTCCGGGCATATTCTCACACTAGATAAACATAGCAGCGGTGATGGCATTATTGCTGCCTTGCAAGTGCTGCATGCACTGATGCAAAGTGGCAAAACCTTGAGCCAGTTGCTCGCTGAAATTCCGCTCTATCCACAAGTGCTGATTAATGTAAAAACTGCCAAAAAAATTGATTTGGCGAATCACGCTGAGATTCAGGCTGCGGTAAAAGCTGCTGAGGCTGAGCTTGCTAATAGCGGTCGTGTATTGTTAAGAGCTTCTGGTACCGAGCCTAAGATACGTGTGATGGTTGAAGGTGAAGATGCCGCGCTGGTGCAAAAATTAGCTGAAGCGATCGCGCAGGCGGTTACACAAGCAACTGCTTAGAAGTATGACATTACAAAATGTTATGCCCCGAAAGCTTCATATGTGTTTCATAAAATATTCATATTGACATGACATGCTAGCGCCAATTCAAGTGAAATTGGAGCTAAAAATGGCATTCAGATTCCAGACTTATCTACAGCGCATGCATCAGTTTGATAGCAATATGTGCGTGGCTGTGAACCATACCAGTCAATACAAGCTGATTCGCAACAGTTTCAGGCTGGTGAGCCGTCTTGGTGATGGTGTATTTTGGTACGGGTTAATGACGGCAATATTATGTGTAAAAGGCATAGATGGATTGCAAGCTGTGTTGCACATGGCAACTGTAGGGCTGATTGGCACACTGTTGTACAAATGGTTAAAAGGCAAAACTCTGCGTCCGCGTCCATATGAAGTGCGTCAGGAAATCACCTTAGCCGGTTTGCCCTTAGATAAGTTTAGCTTTCCATCTGGCCATACCTTGCATGCTGTCATATTTACTATGGTGGCCTTGCATTATTTCCCGCAACTGGCTTTCATTTTATTGCCGTTCACAGCTTTGGTTGCTTTGTCGCGTGTGGTGCTTGGTTTACATTACCCAAGTGATGTCGTCGCTGGTGCGATTATAGGTGCGCTGTTAGCCACTTTATCTTTCTTGATAATGCAATAACTACTTTCTTTTAACTGCCTTGCATTACAGGTAGTCTCAATTTCTAATTTTCCTGATTTCATGAAAGTGTCATATACCGACACTATATTGAGCCTAACAAATTGTTCATTACAAATTAAGGTTTATCAGATGAAAATATTGTACATTTCTGACGTTTACTTCCCGCGCGTGAATGGCGTCTCTACTTCTATCCGTACCTTTGTTGAGCAAATGCAAAACCTCGGTCATGAAGTGCATTTAATTGCGCCAGATTATGCTGCCAAAACTGAAGATGAAGCTTGGATTAAGCGTGTTGCGGCACGCAGTATTTATTTTGACCCTGAAGATAAGCTAATGAAGTGGGGTGCAGCGATCAAAATGCTGCCAGAGCTGCGCCGCGAAAATTATGATATTATTCATGTGCACACGCCATTTGTAGCACACTACTTGGGTTTGAAGCTGGCGCGTGAACTAAACATACCGTGCGTTGAAACCTACCACACCTTCTTTGAAGAGTATCTGCACTATTATTTGCCATGGATTCCAAAGCCGATGGCGCGTAGTTTGGCGAGAGTAATCTCCAAGCGTCAATGTAACGCAGTCGATGCGATTGCCGCGCCATCACAGCCCATGCTTAATGTGTTGCGTGCTTATGGCATAGATTCAGAGGCGCAGGTGATACCCACTGGTTTACAGCAGATGAGCTTTTCGCCAGCCGATGGTGCAGCTTTTAGATTAAAACATGGCATTCCTTTAGAGCGTCCGATGTTGTTGTATGTAGGCCGCGTGGCTTTTGAAAAAAATATCAGCTTCCTACTGGAGATGACCCAACAGTTAGTTCAGCAGCACCCAGATGTGCTGTTAGTGGTTGCCGGCGAAGGTCCTGCTGAGGCAAGCTTACATGCGCAGGCTAAAAAACTTAATTTAGATAATAATATCCAGTTTATTGGCTACCTTGACCGAGCAACGGAATTAAATGCCTGCTACCAAGCGGCCGATATATTTGTGTTCGCGTCTAAGAGTGAGACGCAAGGCTTAGTGTTGCTAGAAGCGATGGCACAAGGCACACCTGTCGTGGCAATTGCCGAGTTGGGCACTGCCTCGATATTAATCGAAGGTATGGGTGCTTTAATTGCGCCTGACAATGTTGTAGGATTTGCCCAAAGAGTGCATCAGTTATTGCTACATCCTGAAGAGAGATATGCATTGGGTAAACTGGCATTGTCGTATGTGACTGAGCGCTGGACTGCAAAAACACAGGCTGAGCGTATGCTGCATTTTTACCATCATTTGATTAGTGTGTATCAGGCGAAACACAAGTTTGATGATGCAGTAAAAACAACTAACCAACAGGTAAATGTAGAATTTTAGTTTTAATATCGCCATGCCGAATTGAGTCGGTATGGCGAGGCTAAAAAACAAAAAAGCCAACTTTAAAGTTGGCTTTTTGCTTACTTAGAGTTGGTTATATTAACCAAACTTTATATTAACCGAATTTACCTGTGATGTAGTCTTCAGTCTCTTTACGTGAAGGGCGTGTGAAAATGGTGTCAGTATCATCATATTCAATCAACTCGCCTAAGTACATATAAGCGGTATAGTCTGAAATACGTGCTGCCTGTTGCATGTTGTGGGTGACCACTAAAATAGTGAGCTTATTGCGTAGTTCACTCATCAGCTCTTCAATGTTAGCAGTGGCAATCGGGTCTAGCGCTGATGTTGGCTCATCAAACAACATGATTTCAGGGTCAGTGGCCAATGCACGTGCGATACACAAACGTTGTTGCTGACCACCAGATAAGTTAAAAGCTAAGTCTTGCAAGCGGTCTTTTACTTCGTTCCATAACGCTGCACCTTTCAGTGCTTCTTCAACTTTATCATCCAGCATACGCTTGTTATTTTCACCACGTACACGCAAACCATAGGCTACGTTTTCATAAATAGACTTTGGAAATGGATTAGGTTTTTGAAACACCATGCTAATGCGCATACGCACTTCAATCGGGTCAACACCGTTATCAAGAATATTAGTGTTATCCGGATGCATGATAATTTGACCTTCGTATTTGTTGCCAGGATACAAATCATGCATGCGGTTGAAACAACGTAAGTAGGTAGATTTACCGCAACCTGAAGGGCCAATCAGCGCTGTAATCTTGTTTTCATAGAGCGGCATGGTAATGCCCTTAAGTGCGCGGGTGCCATTGCTATAAAAAAAGTTGAGATCGCGTGATTCAGCTTTAATTGGTGTTGTAGCGTTAATCATGTGTTTTCCTAAATTTGCTAATTTTTATATTTAATTTTGATATGGATAAGCTTAAACGCGGCTTACCATTTAATATTTTTACGAATCTTGTAACGTAGCCAAATTGCAGTGCCATTCATCAGCAGAGTCACCACGATAATAATCGCACCTGTAGCTGCGGCATTAATATGAAACTCATGATCAGGACGTGATAACCAGTTAAACATTTGAATTGGCAACACGGTGAAGCTAGAGCTTAACCACTCAAAGTTAAGATACGGTGCAGTGGTAGTAATGGGTGAAGGTGGTAAAAACGCAATAAAGGTCAAAGCGCCGATGGTAATGATGGGAGCAGTTTCACCCAAAGCGCGTGACATGCCGATAATCACACCTGTCAAAATACCGCCTTGTGAATATTTCACTACGTGATCTCTTACCACTTGCCATTTTGTGGCACCCACAGCGTAAGCAGCTTCACGAATCGCAACAGGAATGGCGCGTATCGATTCACGTGTTGAAACAATAATAATAGGTAATATGAGCAGGCCTAGAGTTAAACCAGCGGTCAATATACTTTGACCTAAGCCTAAGCCATATACAAACAAGCCCAAAGCCAACAAACCATAAATAATAGATGGCACGCCAGCCAAGTTTGAAACATTAATTTCAATCAGGTCTGAAAACCAGTTTTTTGGTGCGTACTCTTCTAGGTACAAGCCAGCAGACACACCGATAGGCACAGCAGTTAAAAAGGTGACGAACATCACTAATAGTGAGCCTACCCAAGCTGACAGCAAGCCTGCACTGCCAGCGCGACGTGATGGGAAATCACTAAAAAATTGCAGATTAAAACGTGGGTAGCCATCCATCACCAAATCTAAAAATAGAACCAGTAAGGTCAGCAAGCCAAACATAATGGCCAATAAGCCGATTGAAGCAAACAAGATGTCGTTGCGTTTGTGGCGCTGTATCATTGCGCGCACTGCATCCAAATTATCAATCACCGATGCTTTGTTAGTTTTTGTTTTTGTGTTCATGTCGAATGTCCGTTTTGTCACGTTAATTAATACTGTTCACGGTACTTTTTACGCACAATGTGACCAAGAATGTTGAATGTTAAAGTCAATACAAACAATACTAGACCAGCCGCAAAAATACTTTGGTAACCGATGCTAGCGTGCGGTAAATCGCCTAATGCTACTTGCACGATAAAGGCGGTAATAGTGGCTGCACCTTCAGTTGGGTCAAATGTAAGGTTAGGTTGTTGACCAGCTGCCACCGCAACTACCATGGTTTCACCCACAGCACGTGAAATTGCCAAGATGTAAGCCGCCACAATGCCGGAAATAGCAGCAGGTGTAACTACTTTCAGTGCGGTTTGAAAACGCGTTGCACCCATGGCATATGAGCCTTCACGCATGCTCATCGGCACTGCGCGCATGGCATCTTCAGCTACAGAAGCAATATAAGGAATAATCATCACACCCATCACAATACCCGCACTCAACATATTGAAGCTTGGCAGGTCAGGGTAGATTTTTTGTAGCAGTGGAGTCACGAGCAGTAAAGCGAAATAACCAAACACAATGGTTGGTACGCCAACCAACAACTCCAAAATTGGCTTCACAATTTCGCGTGCTTTGTGAGAAGCAAATTCAGAAAGGTAGATTGCAGCAATTGTACCGATAGGAATCGCCACAGCTAAGGCTACAAATGAGGTCGTTAAAGTACCGGCAACCAAAGGCATAATGCCGTAGTGCGCGTCTTCAAACAGGGGTGTCCATTGTGTGCCAGTGAAAAACTCAACTAGGGACACAGTTTCAAAAAAGCCGAAAGATTCGTAAAGCAGGATTGCAACAATCGCAAATGTCGTAAACACGGCAGACAAGGCAGCCATCATTAAAATAAATTCAATCACACGCTCTTTGAAATGTCGTTTTAGGTTTTTAGCCAAGCGTGGGCTGACTTTGATGTCGGTAGGATTTTTACGCACGTTATTTGCTACACTCATAATAAAGATAATATTTTTATAGTAATACGCAATCAGGCTAACTTTGCCTGTAAAACAAGAAAAGGAGCAGCTAATGCTGCTCCATTTTCAAACTTACTTACTTGATTCTTTTGATCAAGTCTTGAACTTGAATACCCACTTCATTTTTGCCACCAAAACCAGTACCTGGTTTTAATGCTTTAAAGTGACTTTTCACCGCAGCGTAATCTTCTGTAGTGAGTGGTACGTATTTAACTTCTTTCACCAATGCTGGTGCGCTTTCCAAGTAGTAGTTCACAAAAGCTTTTAATTCTGGTTTGAAAGCAGCAGCTGTTGCGTTCACGTAAATGAAGATTGGACGTGACAATGGTTGGTAAGTACCATCTTTAACTGTTTCTGGTGATGGCAATACACCTGCGCCGCCAGCTTTAGCAGCTACTGGAACTGCACGCAATTTGTCTTTGTTCTCTTCGTAGTAAGCTAAACCGAAGTAAGCCATACCACCAACGTTACCGCTCACGCCTTGTACCAACACGTTGTCATCTTCTGATGGTGTGTAGTCTGTACGGCTAGCTTTTGATTTGCCGTTAACCGCTTCAGTAAAGTAGTCAAATGTACCTGATGCTGTACCTGGGCCGTACAAGTTCATTGCTTTGTCTGGGAATGCAGGGTTTACTTGTTTCCAGTTTTTAACACTTGAACCTGGTTGCCAGATTTTTTTCAACTCATCAACAGATAAAGTTTTTACCCAGTCATTTTTTGAGTTAACTACAACAGTCAATGCGTCAAACGCAACTGGTAACTCAATGTATTGAATGCCCGCTTCTTTACAAGCGTCCATTTCTTTTTGTGAGATTGGGCGTGATGCGTTTGAGATGTCAGTCTCACCACGGCAGAATTTTTTAAAGCCGCCGCCAGTACCTGACTCACCAACGGTTACTTTAGTTTTAGTAGCTTTTTGGAACTCTTCGGCTACTGCTTCAGTGATTGGATACACTGTGCTTGAACCGTCGATTTTAATAATTTTTTCAGCAGCAAACGCAGTGTTTGCCATTGTGAATGTAGTGCTTAAAACACCTGCTATGGTTAATGCTTTTAATAAAGTTGTGCGCATTCGATGCTCCTTGTAGATTTTCAATACGTAATAAAACCGAATGTCATTTTATGAATGGAATATGACAGAATGATGACAAATTTACAGATCGTAATAATAAAGCATCATTAGTCACAATTTAATATATTCAATTTTGCTAGCAGATGAAAAAATTCATTTACAAAAGCCTGCTTATTTTTAACTTGGCGCCAATTTAGAGCAAACTTAAAACCGCTAATCTAGTTCAGTAATATGCCTGTCAGTTACATACTATTGTTATTAATTATCAAGCGCTGAGGGGCTTTAGACCTATCCACAGCTGCTAAATCTTTCTCGTACTGTCTTGTAAGCTTATTACAATATTATTGCAGATTTATTTCAGTTTCATATTTTATAAGTTTAACCGTCTCGGGCTAAATCTGCGAGACATTATCGTGATAATTTTTATTTTTTAACGCCTTTAAATTCATGGCGCAGAGATTCTAATACAGATTTTAGACAAATGTAGCGCATCATTTTTGCTTACAAGGCCGTGCTGCAAACTTAAATCCGGGGTTTGATTTTGGCTATCGCAACATCTATTTTTGTTATAGCTTTTTTAGAGGTACAT
>NCHI01000163.1 GCA_002281815.1 Methylotenera sp. 24-45-7 | reverse complement strand
CGGAGGCATGGATGCAAGTCAGTATAAGGACTACGTCTGTTGAATTGCACTCAGAATTGACCCACCTCGCGATATAAATTGCACTAGAAATTGACCCACGTACCGATACTATTCTGCTCAACCTATGAGCAGGAGAATGGGAGTGATCACCGTGGAACTATTAAGTGTAATCAGACGCTGGCATTTGCGTGATCAAATGTCGATTCGTGAGATTGCTAAAAGGACTGGTTTATCTCGCAACACCATCAGGAAATACCTGCGCAATGACATCGTTACCCCTCAATATATGGGTCAGGGACGTGTCAGTAAATTAAGTCCCTATCTAGACAAGCTGCAGCAGTGGCTTAAAACCGAATCCAATCGTGGGCGTAAAGAACGACGTAGCGTAAAGCAGCTCTATCATGACTTAGTCAAGCTAGGTTATCTTGGCTCTTATGACCGTGTGACCGCCTACGCCAAGCAATGGCGACTGCAGCAACAGCAGCTGTCCGGCACCATCGGTCGTGGCGCTTTCATTCCGCTGACATTCGCGCCTGGTGAAGCCTTTCAGTTCGACTGGAGTGAAGACTGGGCGGTCATCGCAAATGAACGTGTCAAACTGCAAATCGCACATTTCAAACTCGCACACAGTCGCGCTTTTTACTTGCGAGCTTATCCACTACAAACCCATGAGATGTTGTTTGATGCACATCATCACGCCTTCCTATGTTTAGGCGGCGTTCCTAAGCGCGGCATCTACGACAACATGCGCACCGCAGTCGATAAGGTTGGTCGCGGCAAACAACGCACCGTCAATGCAAGATTTAAAGCCATGACCAGTCATTATCTGTTTGAAGCTGAGTTCTGCAACCCAGCCTCTGGTTGGGAGAAAGGCCAAGTTGAGAAGAATGTGCAGGATGCACGACATCGGCTGTGGCATCAAGCGCCACCATTTGCCAGTTTGGAAGCACTGAATGATTGGCTGACTGAACGCTGTATGGCCTTATGGCAGCAAGTGGCTCATCCAGAAGATCGTCAACAAACCATTGCCGCTGTGTGGCAATTGGAGCAACCGACTTTGATGCCAGTGCCTCAATCCTTTGATGGCTTTGTGGAATACACCAAGCGAGTCACACCGACTTGCTTAGTTAACTTTGAACGTAATCGTTACAGTGTGCCGGCCTCTTTTGCTAATCGGCATGTGAGTTTACGTGTCTATGCAGATCACTTAACCATGGTCGCAGAAATGGCTGTTATTGCTGAACACAAGCGCATTATCAATCGTCATCATCGCAGCAGCATGACTTGTTACGAATGGCAGCACTACTTGAGTGTATTGCAGCGTAAACCTGGTGCACTTCGTAATGGCGCACCATTTACGGCATTGCCTGAAGCATTCAAACAACTGCAAACCAAGTTGTTAACAAGAGCTGGCGGTGACAGAGAGATGGTCGAAGTGTTATCACTAGTGTTGCATTATGATGAGGCGCTAGTATTAGCTTCGATTGAGGAATCATTGGCATTAGGGGTAGCATCTAAAGCGAACATTATCAATATATTGAGACGAATGATCAGTCCTGCGCCGCCGCCATTAGCAGATACGCCGCAGCGTTTGTCATTGAATGAAGAGCCTCTCGCTAATGTTGAACGCTACGATGGCTTAAGGGAGGTGCGCCATGCAGCATGATGTGATGATGACCACCTTAAAAGGATTAAAGCTATATGGCATGGCACAGGCTGCAGATGAGCTTCATCAACAAGGTGTACCTAGTTACGAATCAGCCCAACTCATATTGGGTAGCCTGTTAAAAGCTGAAATAGCAGAACGAGAGATACGTTCAATCAATTACCAAGTCAAGATTGCGAAGTTTCCAGTCTATCGGGATCTCACTGGCTTTGACTTTAGCCAGAGTTCAGCCAACGAACCATTAATTAAGCAATTGCACCGGTGTGCATTTATTGAAGATGCGCAGAATGTTGTACTCATTGGCGGACCTGGTACAGGTAAAACCCACTTAGCTACAGCCATTGGTGTACAAGCTATTGAGCATCATCTAAAACGTGTGCGTTTCTTCTCTACGATTGAACTGGTCAACACGTTGGAGTTAGAGAAAGCTGCCGGCAAACAAGGACAACTGGCGTTTAGGTTGATGTATGTAGATCTAGTGATTTTAGATGAACTGGGATATTTGCCTTTTAGCCAAGCTGGAGGTGCTTTGCTGTTTCATTTACTGAGTAAGTTGTATGAACATACCAGTGTCATCATCACGACTAATTTAGGCTTTGCTGAATGGGGCAATGTCTTTGGAGATCAAAAGATGACAACTGCATTATTAGATCGC
>NCHI01000162.1 GCA_002281815.1 Methylotenera sp. 24-45-7 | reverse complement strand
ATTAGAGCTCGAAAAGATAATGGATTGTTATTTTTTGACTTCAGGTATCAAGGTAAGAGATATCGAGAACAAACACTCTTGATCGATTCGAAATCAAATCGTAGAAAAATGGAAGAAGTATTATCCAAAATTGATAATGACATATTGGATGGTGTTTTTGATTACGAAAAATACTTTCCCAAAAGCAACTCTAGCCGCACTTCATCTCCGCAAAGAAATGCTGCAGAAGTAGCAATTGGAACTTTACCAGCTTCACAAACTGCCTCAATTGTACAGACTCAAAGTGTGACTCAAACCACTCCCCTTTTCAAAGACTTTGCAGAAAAGTGGTTTGATGAATGCAGAATTGGCTGGCGGCGAAGTTACATTGAAACTATGCGCAACACCATCGATAAACACTTACTCCCCTACTTCGGAGACAAGATGGTCAGCAGCATCCGTCGTGAAGATATTCTTGATTTTCGTTCTCAACTCGCCAAAGTACCCGGACGAAAAAGTCAAAACCTCTCAGCTCGACGCATCAATGCAATCGTATTGGGATTAAGACAAATTCTTAATGAGGCCGCTGACCGTTATAACTTTACCACACCAGGGCAGAGAGTTAAGCCACTTAAGATCAAGCGGCAAGACATTGCTCCGTTCACACTGGATGAAGTGAATATCATCTTAAAAACCATACGTGCTGATTACCGCGATTATTTCATCGTGCGCTTTTTTACCGGAATGCGCACAGGCGAAATCCATGGACTGAAATGGAAGTATGTCGACTTTAAAAATCGACAGATTTTGATTCGTGAAACACTAGTCCGAGATGAAATGGAAGAGGAAGGAAAGACGGATTTATCTATACGCGAAATCTTTATGTCTGACATCGTCTATGAAGCGCTCCTTCGACAGCGCGAGGTGACTTTCAATCACTCAGAGTTTGTATTCTGTAATGCTTTGGGTAAACCACATAACCTCAACAATCTTACCAAACGTATTTGGTATCCAATACTAAGACATCTTGGACTTGAGTTAAGACGCCCATATACCACCCGTCACACAGCTGCCACATTATGGTTAGCTGCTGGGGAAAACCCAGAATGGATTGCTAGGCAGATGGGCCATGCAACGACCGAGATGTTATTCAGGGTGTATAGCCGTTATGTCCCTAATCTTACTCGCAATGACGGATCCGCATTTAACCGTTTGCTGTCTGGTGCTGTTGAAATACCAGAGAGCACTATGCAAAAACCTACTCATATGAATAAAGGACAAAATTATGCTTAAACCAATCTCTGCATTCGTTCCAAAGAAACTCACCGTAATCGATAGATTGATCATCAAACTGGGCGATGGCGAGCAATCCAGTTTGTGCATACTGCAAGAGCAGTTACCTCAGATATTCCGAATAACGGAAATTGAATGCACGTTGTTACCCAATAACACCTATGAAATCAATGCTAGTATTTTTCATGAAAAAGCACAACTAGATGTGCAATGGAATACACCACAAGTGGATAGCAGGCTAGCAGTTAATCAATTGGTATCAATACGCTGGAAAGGAAAGTTATCTGAAAATTCCGGAAAAATCATCATTAGCCGGTTAGCACCTCTAGACTCACCCAGTGCATTAGTCAATCTTCTAGATACGATTCCAGCCACATGGTGTAAAAACAGAGAGGTATTGCACCGGGCTCGCAAACTGCTTGAGATGTTATCTGCGGAATATAAAAAGGTATTCAATACCATATTTTGGAACAGCAACAATCTCTACGGACTGGTTTCCAGCCCATCATTTATTAGCACCATCGAGCGTTGTGAACGTTTAATGAAGTGTGAATACAAGTTTTTTATAGATATCGAACAAACAGTGCTGATGCTGCTGGTCAATGCATCTCCTAGACAATCGGTGTCAGAGGTAATTATCGATCAAATCGTCGATACAAACATCACGGATAGGCTTGCCGAGAGAGGTAGATACTGGACCACTCTGTTGATGTCACTGGAATACTAGTCATTTCGGACAGATTTTTACACAGTGACGGAATAGCTCTAGTTAAAAAATATAGCAACAAAATTAGAGCTATTTAACCACGAATAAAAACTTAATTTTGTCACGGCTTGATAGAAGTTAGCCAAAAATTTCAGAAAACTGGCGCGAAACAATTTTCATGCTACTTTGAAACTTTAACCCTATGGAGAATTAAATGAATCAAGCGCTATTTGGGATGCTATTTATATTGTTTATATTTCTAATTATGACACCCATCATTCTATGGATTAACAATCACTTCAATGTAAATCCAGATGAGGTAGAAGATTTGTCAGAAGCAAATCTAGAGAAACTAGAAATAAAAAAGAACCTCATTAATATGCTGGCTGATTGGATTCAAGAAAGCGGTCTAGATCATGCGCAGATTGCATTAAAGC
>NCHI01000161.1 GCA_002281815.1 Methylotenera sp. 24-45-7 | reverse complement strand
GGCGATGTGCCTTCTGGCGAAGTGAGCGCCGGTGATTTTAAATATGCAGCAGAGTTGGTTGAGTTTATTCGCGCCGAGACCGGCGATCATTTCTTCATCGAAGTCGCGGCGTATCCAGAGTTTCATCCAGAGGCGAAAACACCAACGGCCGATTTGCAAAATTTAAAGCGCAAAATGGACGCAGGTGCTAATTCAGCGATTACGCAATACTTCTATAACTCAGATGCTTATTTCAGGTTTGTAGAACAGTGTGATAGTTTCGGCATCACCATGCCTATCGTGCCCGGTATTATGCCGATTAATAACATTACCCAGCTGGCACGCTTTTCAAACGTGTGCGGTGCTGAGATACCGCGCTGGTTGAAAATGCGCTTAGAAGAATACGGTGACGATATGGCATCAATTCGTGCGCTGGGCATTGATGTGGTGAGCGAACTATGCGAAACCCTGATGGTGTGGGGGGTGCCGAGCTTGCATTTCTACACGCTTAACCAGTCTGCAACTATCAGCACCATTATCAATAATATTAAAGACTAAGTTAGACTGAATATTAATATCAGCTTAAAAACCGACCTACACTAATGTAAGGTCGGTTTTTGTTTATTGAGCAAGGCATCTTCAATGAACAAATAGTCTTTGGTTTTATCCGGGCCAGATTTGCTAGCGCCCCAAGTGGTCATTAATACAATCCAACGCGTTTCTTCTATGCTGACTTCAGCTTGTGGCAGGCTCATCGCTAAGTCCAGCACCAACTCACGCAGACCACCATTGAGAATGTTGGCATCCACCAAGAATAAAATAAAGCCTATGCTTTCACCGGAAATTTTAGTGAGCTCCTGCTCAGTGAAAATACGCGTAGTAGTGCGGCGCTCTTGATTGAACAGCTCAGGTTTTTGCGCTGACGATTCGAGCAGGTTAAACCAGTCGAATGCGCCGTTAATATCTTCTTCATCAAAGCCTGCGGCTGACAGCTCTTTAGATAATGTGCTGTCGTCAGGTCTGAATTGTGTGTCAATGTAGTTTTCGAACATATAAACCAGTACTTCAAACATGATGTTTATCCTTTAAATTATGGTTAACTTTAAGTGAGATGGTTTATGCAAAAATGTGGCAATTAAAAACTACATAATTTTTTGAAAATGACCTCCTGTTAAGCTGGCAACTTTGCCTTCGAGTTCAAGTACCATAAGCATGGATGAAACCTCGCTTACCGTCAAGCCGGTTGAAGACACAAGATTTTCCAAACGCATTGGGTCGTAGCCGAGTTTGCTGAGTATTAAATGCGCTGACGAGTTTTCATTGAATAACGCATCATCAGTTTTTAGTGTGTGCACAGGGTGACTAGTTCCTGCTGTGTGCAAATGTAATTCTTCAACGATGTCTTGTACCGCATCAACCAGTTTTGCGCCCTGCTTAATCAGTTGATGACAGCCTTTAGACATAGGGGAGTGAATAGAGCCAGGGATGGCAAATACTTCGCGTCCTTGTTCGGTCGCTAAGCGGGCGGTAATCTGCGAGCCACTTTGTAGATTGGCTTCTACCACTAGGCAACCTAAACTTAAGCCGCTAATAATTCGGTTTCGCTTAGGAAAGTTTTGTGGAATTGACGGAACGCCCAAATTGAATTCAGAAATAATCAACCCATGTTGTGCAATTTCATGGGCTAAAGCGCGGTGTTTGGCTGGGTAAACGATATCTAATCCGGTGCCAACTACGGCAATCGTTGCGCCTTGAGCGCTAAGTGCGCCGCGATGCGCTGCCGCGTCTATGCCGAGTGCTAATCCGCTCACAACACATAAATTGTAACTGCATAATTCAGCGGCAAAGGCTTGCGCATTCTTCTCGCCTTGCACGGTAGCATTGCGACTACCTACAATGGCAATGCTGGGTTGGTTTAACAGTGCAAGATTGCCTTTTGCGTACAAAAAAGGCGGAGGATCAGCAATTTCCAGTAGTGCTTTAGGGTATTCCTCATCAGCAAGCGTGATGAGATGATTGTTATCTTGATTAAGCCATTGCAAGGTCGAGGCATTGAGTTCTGAATTAGCCCCTTGGGTAATTGCATGCACAATGCTTTCATTCACTACTTGCCGTAATTGTTTTAAGCTTGCGCTATAAATTTGCTCCGGTGTGCCAAAGGCTTTGAGCAGCTGGCAAAATGTCTGCGTACCAATACCAGGTATGCTACTTAAGCTAATCCAAAGTAGTTTTTCTGTCAGGTCTTGCTGCGAGCCTCCCATAAGTCGGCATTAAGGCGTTTTGACTGAATCAAGAATATGAACAGGTTCACTTGCCTGCATGACCAAAGCGTAAGAAACATTATCGAACACGCGGAAAATCATCGCCAAACCAATGCGCTCATCCGGTAATTTAATCATGCCGGGTTCTAACTTCATGCCTTCATTTTTTTCGGGTTTATTTTCAAAGTTTTCAGTATCT
>NCHI01000160.1 GCA_002281815.1 Methylotenera sp. 24-45-7 | reverse complement strand
CCGATCGGAGATGACAGTACCGATGCGCTACATCCCCAGTGCGCCTCGGTGTTGAGGTTTCCTGTTTCTATTTTGAGTGATAGGGGTGAGTACTGCACATTGAATTTACTGCTCATCAAGCCAAAACCAATATAGTCTAAGCTGACCTTTAGAACCTGCGCACCTTTGGCGTTTTGTACTTTTTCAGCACTTGCCTTAAATGTGAAGCCAAGATCCTGCTGCGTAGTTCTGTCAATTTTGGCTAAAATTTTATTCAGCTCGGGCAAGCCTGGAATCACTGTAAATGGTGTGTTAATTGTGATGGCATTAGATTTTCCTTCCCCTATGAAGGTGTCATTTGCCTTAACTGTTTGCGGTTTTAGTTGATACTTGTATTGTTGATAAGAGGTCTCTGCCTGAATTTCAAGCGCTGGTGTTTGGTTGTCAGAGCTGCTCATCGCATTATCCCGTCAATAAACCTTAATTAAGTTAAGGGTATTATTGCAAGGCATTATTACCTTATTGTGAAGCTTAGGTGACAGTGATTGATGACTCAGTATTAAACCAGTGATGGTAGATAAATGCGTTACTGGCAGGACATGGCTGCGGTCAGTTTTTTTATAGTATTAACGCCGCCGCAACGTTACGGCCTTCGCTCATCAATATGTTATAAGTACGGCAAGCAGCTGCGGTCGTCATGCACTCTAATGCAATGCCGCTAGCGCTTAACTCTTGATAGTGTTTAGGGTGCAGGAATAAATGTTTTGCGCCCGTGCCTAATAAAACCAGCTCGGGTTTTAACGTGATGATTGGTTTGAAATGGTCGTTATTTAAATCATCAAAGCGGGTAGCTTGCCAATCAACTATCAGGGTTTGTGGCAACACAATTAGGTTTTGTGTGTAACGCTGCTTGTTAATGGCGATGTAATCATCCCCGTAAGCGGTAATTAAATTGTTATTTTCAGCGGTAGTTAGATGTAGTTTCATGAGCGATTTTAAGCGGCTAAGTCTAGGCTTTAATTGAACGAATACAGCATTCTAATGTAAACTAGCACCTTTAACTATTAAGCTTTTTAAGCGCGATTTACGCATCATGCAGCCTATACAAAAATCCAGCAAACTCAGTAATGTCTGTTACGACATTCGCGGCCCGGTTCTGCAACGCGCGCGCGAAATGGAAGAAGACGGCCAACGTATCATCAAGCTGAATATAGGCAATCCGGCAGCCTTTGGTTTTAAGGTGCCTGAAGAAATTCAGCAAGATGTAATTCGCAATATGTCCAAAGCTGGCGGCTATACCGACAGTAAAGGCCTGTTCGAGCCGCGCAAAGCGATTATGCATTACACCCAAAGTAAGCATATTCAGGGTGTGACGGTAGACGACATTATCATTGGTAACGGTGTTTCTGAACTCATCGTGATGGCAATGCAGGGCTTGCTGAATAATGGTGACCAAATTCTGGTGCCTATGCCGGATTATCCTTTGTGGACAGCTGCTGTGAACTTGGCAGGAGGAACCGCGCGTCATTACCTGTGTGATGAAGCCACGGGCTGGATGCCGGATTTAAAAGATATTGAATCCAAAATTACCGCCAATACACGCGGTATTGTGGTGATTAACCCTAACAATCCAACTGGCGCATTGTATCCACGCGAAATTTTGGAGGGCATTATTGAAATTGCCCGCCATCATGGCTTGGTAATTTTTGCCGATGAAATTTACGACAAGGTTTTATACGACGGTAATGTACACACCTCAATTGCATCGCTGGCAGATGATGTGTTGTTCGTGACTTTTAACGGCTTGTCCAAGAACTATCGCACCTGTGGTTATCGTGCAGGCTGGCTGATTTTAAGTGGCGATAAAAAACACGCTAAGGATTACATAGAAGGCTTGAACATGCTGGCCTCGATGCGCTTGTGCGCCAACGTGCCTGGTCAATTGGCTATTCAGACTGCTTTAGGTGGCTATCAGAGTATTGACGATTTAGTCGCACCCGAAGGCCGCTTGTGCAAACAACGCGATATTGCCTATGAAATGCTCAATGCAATTCCCGGTGTGAGTTGCACTAAGCCACAGGCCGCCATGTACCTGTTTCCAAAACTGGATCCTGAAATCTACCCAATTAAAGACGACCAGCAATTTATTTTAGATTTGTTGCTTGAAGAAAAAGTGCTGTTGGTACAAGGCACTGGATTTAACTGGAAAACGCCGGATCATTTCCGTGTGGTATTTTTACCGAACGTGGATGACTTGGCCGAGGCGATTAGACGCATTTCTAGATTTTTGGAAAATTATAGAAAAAAACATAATACGAACAATATTGGAGCTAAAGCTTGAAACAGCCAGAAATTAAGGTCTTAAGCGTAGGCATATTAGGCTTAGGCACGGTTGGTGGTGGTACTTACACGGTTCTTACACGTAACGCAGCAGAAATTACGCGTCGTAGTGGTGTAGAAATTAAA
>NCHI01000159.1:900-3370 GCA_002281815.1 Methylotenera sp. 24-45-7 | reverse complement strand
ATGCAGATAATTTAGCAAAGTACACATATGGATGATCCACAAGAATTTTTGGCGCATTACTTAAATGTGCGTTCTCGTGGCTTAGCACATAGGCGCTGGCAGCGCTGGTATTAAGTGCTTTGACATATTTCGTATCGCTTAAAAAGCTAATATCACCAACCTTGGCATTCGCCAAAGAGGAAACACGCTGGATTAATGTGCTGCCATCTCCTACAACAACCCCACCCAGCGATTTAGCAATTTCATCAAGTGAGTATTGATTACGCATTAATACAATTTATCTTCTGAATACTTAATTTGAGTAAATCTAGCAGTGACTATTTTTTACCTAACACTTTTAATACTTTGTCTGTAATATCAATTTTCTTGCTGGCGTATGCCACACCGCTATAAACAACCAGGTCGTAACCTTCAGCTTCTGATACTGTTTGCACCGCTTTGTTAACGCGATCTTGCAACGCACCTAGCTCTTCATTCTTACGTAAATTGATGTCTTCACGCAACTCTCTTTGTTTACGTTGAAATTCAATTTTAATGTTTTGCACGTCACGCTCTTTATTGCGGCGTTCAGCTTCTGAAATCGTGAGGCCATCTTTATCCAGAGCAGCTTCTAGGTCTTTAATTTGCTTGGACATTCTCTCCAGCTCTTGTGATCTTGGGCTAAACTCGCGCTCTAGCTTTTTGCCACTTTCAGCCGTTTGTGGGGCCTCTTGTAAAATTTTATCCACTTGCACATAGCCAACCTTTAATTCTGCTGATTGTGCATTGATGGCAAAAATAGCGATGGTTGCTATCAATAATTTTTTAAAATAATTACTCAATTAATCTCTCCTAAACCAACTGCGACAGTCATTTATTATGCCACACTGCTTCAATACTAATCGTTGCGATAGTCGCTTACAAAATATTTTATAAATTTAATTTGTTAGAACTGCTGTCCGAATTGGAACTGCAGTACCTGCGTATCATCGCCAGCTTTTTCGTTAAGTGCTTTAGCGAAAACAATTTTTAAAGGGCCAAATGGTGAAATCCAACTCACCCCTAAACCACCTGCATATCTTAAATCACCCAAGCTATAAGATTGGTCTGCACCGTATACGTTACCCGCATCGATAAATGCACTCATCTTAAATTGATTCGAATCTTTTAAGCCGGGTACTGGGAAAAACAATTCCACATTACCAAGCAAACGCTTAGTACCGCCTAATGCAAAATTAAAGCCGGTAGTAGTATCAGTGCCTCTAGGGCCTAATGAGCCATTTCTGAAGCCACGCACTGAGTTTACACCACCCAAATAATAGTTTTTAAAGAATGGGTAATTTTCGTTACCATAAGTATCAGCGTAGCCAATTTCACCGTTTGCCATAAAGGTGACACCTTTAAATATCTCTTTAAACCAAGCGTGTTTATATTCAACTTTGTAGTATTCAAGATCTAACACTGGCAAACTCACTTCACCAGTTAACCTTTGTAGCACACCATTATTCGGGAAGAATATGCTGTCTCTTGAGTCATGTGTCCAACCTGCATTCAATGCAATCGAGTCACTGCTACAACCACTTGCATTGTTACAAAATCTTCGATATTGCAAAGGACTATCTGCCTGTAAATCAACGGTAGTGAAGTCTGTCGCAATACCAAACGTTATCGAGTCTCGCTCATTGAGTGGTATACCAAAGCGTACACCACCACCATAAGAGCTGGATTGATAAGAGCCGACTGATCTTAGTCTGCTGGTATCAATATCACGACGATAGACGTCAATACCCCTACTCACGCCATCCGGAGTGAAGTATGGGTCTGTTAAAGACAATGAGTAAACCGTGTTGATGCGCCCAGTGTTTACTTGTGCGCTGACACGATTACCAGTGCCAAGAAAATTGTTCTGATTCACTGTGACACCGAATACAACACCTTGGCTACTTGACAAGCCCGCACCAAATTGCACGCTACCCGTTGATTTCTCTACTACACTGATATTCAAATCGACTTGATCTGTAGTGCCTGGTACCGCTGGTGTTTCAAGATTCACATCAGAAAAGAAATCGGTACGTCTTATACGCTCTTTAGAGCGATTAATTTTGCTAGAGGCATACCAAGCTGATTCTAATTGTCTGACTTCACGTCTGATTACCTCATCACGGGTACGCGTGTTGCCAACAATATTAATTCTACGTACATAAACACGCTTACCGGGGTCAACAAAAAAAGTAAAAGCTGCGGTATGTTGTTCTTTATTTAGTTCCGGAACCGGGTTCACATTTGCGAATGCATAGCCATCGTTACCCAAACGGTCACTGATTGCTTTACTGGTCTCGGTAACTTTGCCACGGTTAAAAGTATCGCCAGCTTGAATTTGTATTAATTTACGCAACTCATCTTCAGGTACTAATGTTTCCCCTGCCAGTTTCACTTCTGAAATGGTGTATTTCTCACCTTCAGTGATATTCACTGTAATATAAATATCCCG
>NCHI01000159.1:0-833 GCA_002281815.1 Methylotenera sp. 24-45-7 | reverse complement strand
TAGATAACCACGGTTCATATAAAATGACCTGAGTGTTTCTAAATCTGCATTCAATTTCTGTTTTGAATACTGATCGTTTTTATTCCACCAACTCATCCAGTTAGGAGTGGTTAGCAAAAGCTCTGCACGTAAATCTTCATTTGTAAATGCTTGATTACCAACGATATTGATTTCACGGATTTTTGAGACCGCACCTTCTTCAATATCAAAACGCACAGCCACACGGTTACGTTCTAGAGGCGACACAATGGCTTTAACAGTTGCGCCATATTTACCCTGTGACAAATATTGACGCTTAATTTCTTGCTCTGCGCGATCTAACTGTGACTTATCAAAAATTTGACCTTCGGTAATACCAATCTGCCTAAGGCCTTCTTTCATCTTATCAGTAGGAAATGACTTATTACCGCTAAAGTCAATTTGTGAAATAGCTGAGCGCTCTTGCACTGTCACTACTAATACATCGCCATCAGCCTCGATGCGAACATCCTTAAAAAATCCTGTGCCATACAAAGACTTAATTGCTTGCGATGCAAGATCATCAGTCATGGTCTCGCCAACTTTAACCGGCAAATAACTAAATACAGTACCTGCCTCGGTGCGCTGAATACCTTCCACACGGATATCTTTGACTACAAATGGCTCTAATGCAAAAGTAGCGCTCGCGTATAGACTCGTCAGCAACAATAGAATTGTTTTAAGTTTGTTTTTGTTTTTCAAATTTTGAACCGCCATCAATTAGCCTGTAATCAATCTATTTAAATCGTTATAAAGTGCTAATAACATCGTAAAAATTAGGATTATAAACCCAACTTTTTGACCTAGATTTAGGG
>NCHI01000158.1:1615-4086 GCA_002281815.1 Methylotenera sp. 24-45-7 | reverse complement strand
ACCAAAATACTCACCGCCCAGATTTTTGGATACTGGCTATCTCGACCGCTAGGAAAGCGACGCGCGATGCGAGGAGAAATAATATGGACTAACTGAAATACCAGTAGCCCGGCAAGTAACGCAGGCAGCAGACTGAGTTTTACGATAAAAAATAAAGAAAAAGCAGCCAGAATCCAGGCTGCTTTTTCGTGGACAGTCGCAGGCATCAGCGCACTTTTAGTCATTTTAAGTTAATTCTTTCATTTAATTAATTGCTGTAATTTATTGATTTATTTGAATCTATTAATAAAATCTTGCACTTCATTTTTAGGCAATATAATTTCTAATGCTACTTGTTCATTAAACGCTTTATTCAGAATACTGCCATTACATTTACTCAACGCTCTAGTCACTGCATCCATCTGATTGTAATGAATAGTCATGGCAATCGTCTGCATTTCTACAAAATCACCAATATGCGCGCTATCCAACGCCATCTTAGCAGTGCCGCCGTAAGCGCGCGCCAAACCACCCGTACCTAAATTAATACCGCCATAGTAACGAATGACTGCGACACAAATATTAATTAAATCACGACCTTCAATCAGCTTTAACACCGGCATGCCAGCGGTGCCAGACGGCTCACCTGCATCAGAAAAGCGCTGCACAATGCCTTGCTCAGTTTTAATTCTAAATGCATACGCCAAATGATGCGCGTTTTGATGCTGGGCGGCAAAAGCACGTAAAGCAGCACCAATTTCGCGTTCAGTTGCACATTGCAACGCCATCGCAATAAAACGTGATTTATTAATGGTTTGCTCAGCAAACCCGGTTTTTAATACGACTTGCAACTACTTACGTCCACCCAATATGCCACCTAAAATACCACGCACAATCTGGCGGCCTAATTCAGAACCCACGGTGCGTGCCACGCTCTTGGCTGCGGCCTCTAGTACGCTATCTGAGCGACTGCTGCTTGGTTTCTTTTTATCAGTGCCGCCACCTAAAATACCACCCCAATCAAAACCACTGCTTTCACTTGTTTCAGCTTCGCTAGTGGTAGCGGCAGCCTGCTCTGCACGGGCTTTTAGAATTTCATAAGCGGATTCTCGATCAACATGCTTTTCATAAAAACCGTAAACATTTGAAGACTTTACCGTCTGCGCACGTTCGCTATCAGTAGCAGGGCCAATACGACCGCCTGGTGGGCAAATAAACGTGCGCTCAACCGGAGTTGGAATGCCTTTTTCATCTAAAAATGATACTAAAGCTTCGCCTACGCCCAGCTCGGTAATGGCAGTTTCTACATTCAACTTTGCATTCGCTCTGAATGTGGTTGCGGCTGACTTAACCGCCTTTTGATCACGTGGAGTAAATGCACGCAAGGCATGCTGTACGCGGTTACCTAATTGCCCCAATACCACATCTGGAATATCTAGCGGGTTTTGGCTAACAAAATACACGCCTACGCCTTTAGAGCGAATCAAACGCACTACCTGCTCAATTTTTTCCATCAGCGCTGTTGGCGCGTCGTTAAATAACAAATGCGCCTCATCAAAAAAGAATACTAACTTCGGCTTATCCAAATCTCCGGCTTCAGGCAACTTCTCAAACAACTCTGATAGCAACCACAGCAATAGCGTGGCGTAGATGCGTGGCGAATTAAATAATTTGTCACTGGCCAGAATATTAATCACACCATGACCTTTGCTATCGGTCTGCATTAAATCGTCCAGATTCAAGCCTGGCTCTCCAAACAAGCGATCTGCGCCCTCAGTTTCAAGTTGCAACAACGCGCGCTGTACCGCGCCCGCACTGGCGGCAGAAATATTGCCATATTGCGCTTGATACTCGGCTGAGTTTTCAGCCACGTATTGCATCATGGCGCGCAAATCTTTTAAATCCAGCATCAACCAGCCTTTGTCATCGGCAATTTTAAAGATTGCATTTAATACGCCAGCTTGCACATCATTCAGGTTAAGCAAACGTGATAACAACAAAGGCCCCATTTCCGCAATCGTGGTGCGTACCGGGTGACCCTTTTCTCCAAACACATCCCAAAATGTTACCGGCGACTTAGCGTAGCTGAACTCAGTGAGTGCCAATTGCTGCACACGTGCTTCAATTTTGCTGTTGCCGCCACCAGCTTGCGACATGCCGGACAAATCGCCTTTCACATCGGCCATAAATACCGGTACGCCAATTTTGGAAAAGCCTTCAGCGAGCGTTTGCAAGGTAACGGTTTTGCCAGTACCGGTAGCACCGGCAATCAAGCCATGGCGATTGGCCATTTTAGGTAAAATAAAACTGGAGAGTTCGTGGTTTTTAGCGATAAGAATGGGTTGTGACATACGGTTCTCTGGCTGTAGTTATTATAAAAAAAGATATAGTTTAAAAATCGCCTTTACGCGCTCTATCCATGATTTCCAGTAAGGTAGTTTCTAGTTGCTGGGCAGATTTTTTTGCACGTTCGGTAGGGTTTTTAATACTTT
>NCHI01000158.1:0-1490 GCA_002281815.1 Methylotenera sp. 24-45-7 | reverse complement strand
TACAGTTTGGGCTTTTGATTAGCATCGGGTTTTTCATAGATAGCAATACGGCATGGCGCAAAAACCAGAAACTCTGGGTGATCTAAAATAATCTCTGTACCCATACTTAAATTACAAAATGAACGCACATCTTTAATGCCTTGCGGGTCAACGCCGCGCAGCTTCATGTGTTCGCCAATTGGGAAATTGGCCGGATTCACAAAATTAAGGCCTTCAGATAAGCTTTTCAGACTATCCACTACATCTTGGTAGCTCACACCATCATTGACTGCCAGCTCGTAAATTGCAGTGCTGGGGTCTATTGCCGGCATACCGGGTCTCACCTTACCTACGGCTATTTCATGGTCAGCGGCAAGGGCACAATTAACAAGCCCACAACAACACAACAGCATCATGGCTAGATAATTACGAATGTTGATTAACTGCATATCCACCACCTCTTTATCAAAGTACTTTTTTATCAAGGCACTTTTTCATAAAGTACTTTATTATCAAAGTACTTTATAAAACATTTAGTCACTGATTTTAAGTGCTGCGTTCACTGCGGCTCGATTAAAATGCGGCGCGATTTGTTCTATAAACCCATACATATAGCCACGTATGAATGCATCTTTGCGTATCCCTAAATATGTTGTGCTATCCGCAAACAAATGGCTGACATCAATCCTAGTCAAATTCATATCACGCTCAGGATCATAGGCCATATTTGCTAGTAATCCAACGCCTAACCCTAAGCTAACATAGGTCTTAATCACGTCGGCATCAATCGCAGTTAACACCACGTTGGGGCTTAGGCCAGCATCACTGAAAGTTTTAGATACCAATGTACCACCGGTAAAAGCAAAGTCATAGGTGATTAGTGGATAGGCGGCCAGCTTTTCCAGTGTTAATGCACCACCTGTGACCAAAGGATGCGCATGCGGCACCACGACACAACGATTCCAGTGATAACAAGGCAGGCATAGCAATTCATCGTAGTTACTGATTGATTCAGTTGCAATACCAATATCGGCTTCACCGCTGACCACTTGCTCAGCCACCTGCATCGGGTTGCCCTGATGAATATTGAGTTTGACGTCTGGATATTTGCTCATGAAGGCTTTAACTGCTGCTGGCAGCTTATAGCGCGCCTGAGTATGGGTGGTCGCAATAGTAAAAGTACCCTTTTCAACATCACTAAACTCATCGCCAACGCGTTTAATATTTTCAATGTCGCGCATCACTTTCGCAGCCAAGCTTAATATTTGCTCACCCGGCTCAGTGAGGCCAGTCAGCCGTTTGCCATTGCGCTTGAATATCTGCAAACCAAGCTCTTCTTCAATCAGTTGTATCTGCTTACTGACACCGGGCTGCGAGGTATATAATGCCTCCGCGGCATTAGTAATATTCAAACCTTGCTTGACCACTTCATGCAAATATCGCAACTGATGTAACTTCATGAATACAACTCCTTCACACTCATTTGACGCACGACCCAAACCCAAGCGCCT
>NCHI01000157.1 GCA_002281815.1 Methylotenera sp. 24-45-7 | reverse complement strand
GCACCATGGAGTAAAAGTGCAATGTGGTATCAAGATCCGACAAACAATATTAAAAGTGTATGTCATCAACTAATTTCAGAAAAAATAGCGGCTGTATTAATCCAGCAAAAATAGCTATCTACAATCAAATTTAATATGCTTTCCAAGATATCTAATAGTGTGTGTTCAGCAATATTTTTTTTACTCATAAAGTTATTATCATTCCTACCCTTAAGCATTATTCATTTTCTTGGTGGGTTGCTAGGTCAATTCTTTCATTTATTAAAACCAAATATTATGAAGACACTAATTGCTAACATCACAAATAGTGGCATATTTAAAGATCCCGACGAAAATAAAAAAGCTATTGAAGAAAATATCAAGGAAATGGGGAAATTTGTTCTTGAAAGCATGGCCATTTGGGGCAGCTCTCAGAAAAAAACTCTAGGGTGGATTCGTAAGGTAAATAATTTTGAATTAATTGAAGTAGCTCTAAAAAAGAAAAATGCAGTTATTTTCTTATCTCCACATATCGGGGCTTTTGAAATAGCGTCAATTTTTTACGCATCAATAAAACCTATCACAATTCTGTATCGGCCATCTAGAAAGAAATGTTTGGAGAAGTGGATAAAAAATGGACGTACTAAGGGATATATAAATCTGGTACCCACTGATAAATCTGGCGTGAGACATTTACTGCTTGCTTTAAAAAAAGGAGAGGCAGTAGGAATACTTCCAGATCAGATTGCGAGTAAGGGCAAAGGCGAATGGGCAAATTTTTTCGAAAAGCCTGCCTACACTATAACATTGATTAATAAATTATCCATAAAAACCAACGCTACCGTTATTATTGCGGTAGTTGAAAGACTGCCAAACAGTCAGGGTTTTGATATTCACCTAGAGGTTATAGATCCTCTAAGTATAGAAAATGCTGCAGGGTTGAATTTAGCTATTGAGAAACAAATCAAGAAATTCCCAACACAGTACATGTGGAATTATGATAGATATAAACAACCATAATTCACCCAAATTCTAGACTTTAATAATTTTCAAATTACTGGTAGCTGAGAAAGTTTATTTTTTACAAATTCTCCTATAATGCCCATTTAGAGCTATTAATTCCTCATGACAGCCAGCTTCTACTATTTTTCCGTGCTCCATCACTAAGATACGATTAACATTTTCTATTGTTGATAATCGATGAGCGATCACGATTGAAGTTCGGTTGGCCATCAACTCCTGCAGTGCTGCCTGCACATTGAGTTCAGATTCTGTATCAAGCGCTGAAGTAGCTTCATCCAGCAAAAGAATTGGTGCATTCTTCAAAAGCGCTCTTGCTATAGCAAGCCTCTGGCGCTGGCCCCCAGACAATCTTACTCCGCGATCACCTATTTCTGTTTGCAACCCATTAGGTAAGTTCTGTATAAAATCCCAAGCATGTGCCGCTTTGGCTGCAGCGACGACTTGCTCTTCATTAATACCTCTTAATGCCCCATATGCAATATTATTGAAGACAGTATCATTAAAAAGAAATACATCCTGACTCACCATACTAAATTGCTCACGTAATTTTTTCAGTGGGATGTTTCTCACATCAATACCATCAATCTTGATAAACCCTTTATCCAAGTCATAAAATCTTGGTAGCAAATTTATTAACGTTGTTTTACCGCCGCCTGACTGCCCAACTAACGCTATTCTTTCGCCAGCCTTAATCTTCAGATTTATGTGACTAAGAGCCGGTCGCTTAGAGTTCTTATAACTTAAACTAACATCACAGAATTCAATTTCTCCTTTAGCGGTACTGTAGTCGTAGAACCCAGTATCAACTTCAGGCTTGGTGTCAATAATATCGAATATACTTTGCGATGCTGCAATAGCTATTTGCAAGTCTTCGTTCAATGAAGTCAGGCTTTTAATAGGTGCTATTAACATTAAAAGCGCCCCAATAAAAGCAGCAAACTCACCAGCTGAGAATTTACCAACGGCATAGTAAACAACTAATCCTAATGCTGATGCCGCTAAAAGTTCAATGACTAAACTATTTAGTCCTGATATGCGACCCAGTCGAGTCATCATTCGTCTGTTTTTTTCAGAAATCTGATTGAATCTCTGACTTTCGAATAACTCTCCACCAAAGACTTTAACCATTCTCTGTCCACCGATTGCCTCCTCAATTATTTGTGTCATTTCCCCCATAGTTTCCTGAACATTCTTTCCTGACGATCTTAGCTTGGGTGTCATTCTCTTCAAATAAAGAGCCATCAATGGCGCGATCACTGCAAAAATCATCGTCAAACGCCAGTCTAGATAAACCATGTAGGATAACATTCCAATGATGGTTAAGGTGTCACGCACTGTACTGACTGCAACCTTGGTTACAGCGTTATACATTTGTTCGGTATCGTAAGTAATATGAGAACTGATAACTCCAGCAGAGCTATTGTCAAAATAACTTATAGGTAAGTGCATTAAATGCTGAAATGCACTTGCTCT
>NCHI01000156.1 GCA_002281815.1 Methylotenera sp. 24-45-7 | reverse complement strand
ATTTACTTTGTTATCCGCGTTGAATTTATCCAGTACTTTTTGAATGAGCAGGGGAATATCTTCCGGGCGTTTGCGTAGCGGCGGTAAGTTAATTGAGATGACATTGATTCTAAAATATAAATCAGCGCGAAATTTACCCTGCCTGACATCGTCTTCGAGATTGCGGTTAGTTGCGCATATAAGCCTGATATCTACTTTAATCGTTGCGTTACCGCCCACTCTTTCAAATTCACGTTCTTGTAACACGCGTAAAAGCTTCACCTGAAAAGCGGGTGAAATGTCGCCTATTTCATCTAAGAATAACGTCCCGCCACTTGCTTGTTCAAAGCGGCCTTTTCTATGATGCAATGCGCCGGTAAAAGCGCCTTTTTCATGACCAAATAACTCAGACTCTAATAAGCTTTCAGTGAGTGCTGCGCAATTCACTTTGATGAAAGGCTGGTGTTTTCGTGGCGATAGTAAGTGCAGAGCGCGTGCTATTACTTCTTTGCCGGTTCCCGACTCGCCACGCAATAATACGGTGCTGCTGCCCGCAGCGGCCATATGCACTTCAGAAAATACTTGCTGCATGAGTTTAGATTGCCCAATCACATTATTTAGGCTGTATTTTTTCTCCAGCTCGTTTTGTAAATGCACTTTTTCTAGCAAAAGCTGCGCTCTTTCTGAGCTAATGTTTTGGCTGAGCCGCACACTTTGGGCGATTAGTCTTGCCACCATGGTGATTAGTCTGAGTTTGGGTTGAAATCCGCTAAAAGATTCTGTTCTCTCAAATTGAAATGAAAGCACACCAATGCATTTGGTATCGCTCTTGATAGGAACACCTAAAAATGCAATCTTTTTAGGTTCAATAACCTTGTATGCACCAGTCTTGTTCAAAAATAAGGGTTCATCTGCGATGTCAGGAATCACCACTGGTACGCCATATTTAAATATTTTTCCGGTGATACCTTCACCAGTTTTAAAAACGCCGCGCTGCATTTCATCATCCGCTAGACCAATAGATGCAATAGTTATCAATGTTTTAGTTTCTTCTAGCAAGCTAATCATGCCGCGCTGCATGTGCAGATGTGATGCAATTACTTGAAGTGCTTGGACTAATGTTTTATCTAATGACAATGATGTGCTGAGTATCTTGCTGACTTCATAAATGGTGATTAATGCTATTTGATCAAACTTGCTAGAAGGGAGTGACATGCTGGTTTCCATATAACCTTTTTATGTGTATGGATTTAAGCAAGTAGTATGCCGTTGCTTTGAGATGGCAATGTGAATGGTGTCAGAACCAGTGTTGTTTTATGGCTAACAAAGCCATATCGTTAAAAATGTAGCAAACCTTACATTTGCTACATACCAGTGTGATGATTTGTCAAAGTTCTTACAATTCAAAGCGCAAGTAAATTTAATTTAATCTTTTTATTTACAATGGCTTACGCTATTAACTCTAGCTTGGCATGGTAATTGCCAATTAACAAACATTGAGTACGCATATTTTACGAAATAGTTTGTTAATCAAGGAGATTCAATCATGAGCAACGAGCAAGCCGACGCGAGTAAGTCCGCTTCATATCCATTAATCGGCAGAGAACATTTGACTGAAGAAGAAAGGGCTGCATTTTTAAAGCAGGCACGTTTGGAAGAAGCGAATTATGACCCTATAAAATATATGACAGAGAGCGAGATTCGCAAAGAGCATATCTTTGCGAATCCAAATCATCCGGTATATCTTAAAAACTACATAGATGTAGATATGCAACACATGCAAGTACTGACAGAGGCGCTTGCAAATCCCTCTTTAGGTGATCTTGAAAAAGGGAAAACCTTTATGGAACAGCAGCGGAATTTGTTTGAAAAACAACTGAGTCTCGCTCAAATTAGGCTTGATAATAATCGAGCTGCACTTGAGGATTATTATCTAGATAACCCACACAAGCGACCAGAATCAAAAAATACTGTCTCTGCTGAAGTGCCCCAAGAAAGCGCTGTCAGCAAGCAAGGACAGGGTTGGCATAAAGCACGCGTGGATGCATCGCAACCGTTGCAATTTACTGAGGCTTTTCGTCGCACCTCTGAACTTGGACGAGACGCTAGTGCTGCGACTAAAACAGTGGAGTTTAAGCCGCAAGTCACCGCCCCCGATGCGCGCGCCTTATACACGCATCACACTGAGACTGATACTAATATCACTTGGCATCAAAAATCACAGAACTTCTCTTATCAGCAGCCAGTTTCAGGTGAGTCACTTAAGCGTGCAGGCAAGTTAGGGCTTGTCGCCATGGGGCTCGCTGCGGCAGTAGAAACTGCAAATGCTACTCCGGGCACGCTGCCAGAAAAGCTTGATGCAGCTGGTAAAGTTTTGAAAGACATGGCGCTTGATGCGGTTCCAGGGGTCACCTATTTAGAAAAAATGAAGACCGGCAAGTATCAGGAAGCTGGACTTGATGCCGCATCCTATCTGCCATTAGGTGATATGACTGGTATCGCACGAACCCCAGCAGCGCAGGCAGTAATTGACGCTTTACCAAAATCTGCCATGGCGTTGCAGGTGATGATGAATAAT
>NCHI01000016.1 GCA_002281815.1 Methylotenera sp. 24-45-7 | reverse complement strand
AAGTAATTAGACTATATTGCTTGCGCTCGATTAAATGTGTGCATTCCAGCAATTTTGTCAGCATGGCTTTTTTAATGGAGCCTTTGCACTCGATGGTTAAGGTACGTCCTGGTGCGTACATGCCGCGCGGGCCGATGATAGTGGCCACTTGGTTGACTGCGCTGATTTCAGGCAGCATTAGTATGGATTCATCATAGTTGAGATTTTCGATGCGGGCGATTGCGCTCAAGGCTTGTGGCGCAATTAGCTGCACACCAATATCCAACCGGTCACGGTTGCCACAATTGGCTCTACGCACGATGCCAATTGATAAATGCTCTTCATTTCTACCTTTGATACCAACTACTGCGCCCACACTGATGTTTTTCTCGGCAGTATGGTGACGACGTATTGCAATTCCGGTTGGGCTGATATTGATAATATCCCAGCGTGACGGTATAACTTTTAGACCATTTAGTATGCTGTGCAAAGGCTTAATGCCAGTAATCAATGCGATATCACCGTTTTTCTGAGTACGGTTAAATATACGTTTCGGATTAACGCCCCAATTTTTAATAAGATGCGTGAGCAACTCAATATAATCATTACGTTTGCTGTTTTTTGGAATGCTACCGCTTTTCGGTAATTGGTGACTTTGCAGCGCTTTTAAATCTTCATGCATCGCGACTACCATATCCAGCGTTTGCAACAGGGCATCTGAAAGTGGATTTACTGCCTCTTTTTGTTTGCTGTAAACAGCGGGAGCTTTGTCAGAATCCAGTTTGATAATAAATAAGCCAGATGTATTATCTGTGGCTGATGCGGCTGTAATGGCCGTGCGTTTAATGTGATGTGTTAAGTAGTTGTCGATGAGTAACATATCATGCTGTGTCAGCTGCTCTGGCTCAGCGAGTGACATCAGTAAAGTATGCTTGTAGGTATCTTCGATCGTCGGTAGCGCGAGTGCATCAGGGTGATTGGGTTTGGATTCAATCTCGATTTTGTGAATACCCAGTTTGACTGCACAGAAATATAATTGGTGCAAATCGCTCCACACATGAGATGGTGGATTAACGTAAGTTTGGTGATATACCAATTTGTAGCCTGCAATTGCATAAATAGCACGATAAATTGCCAATGCAGAGCTTTTGTCAGTGCCAAATTTAATTAACTGATTTTGCAGCTCGGTGAGCGCTAATTTATAGCCATAGCCAAGCTCCAGCCATAGCGATTCAGCTAAAGCGGCATGTGCTTTAGCCTTGTCTTGCAAAGGTAGTAGGCTATCTACAAAGCTGTTAGCAAGTGATGTTGCAGTATCTGCAACATAAGGTAAATAGGCCTCTAAAGCTTGTAATCTATTAACAGAAGATACATTTTGTCGATTGAGTAATTGCAACTCGTCATGCAAGTCAGTCGCGAAGTCCTCGGTACTTTTATTGCGCCATTCAGTAAGCGAGAGCGCTATTTTTGAAGGCCGAGTTTCCGCAAGGAGAATAGCGTTCTCTTGAATTGCCGGGATGTTAAGTGATAGGGGCATTTTTGGTATTGTTCATTTCAATCGAATTAGCATCAAAACTATATGATCTTGCCTTGTAAGCAAATTACCATAGTTTTGATTTATAGTTCTGTTTATGAACTACTAATGTTAATTTAATTCAATTTTAATGCTAGTTTTTTGAAATATATACGGATTTTATAAATAAATGAAAAGAAATGTTTGTGCGTTGTTATTGTTATTCTTTGCTTGGAGCCAAACACTGTTTGCCGAAGAAAACAGCAAAACCAATTTTGTGATAACTGATATGGCTGGATATAAGCATCAGCTCTCTCATTACAAAGGCAAGTGGGTATTGGTCAACTATTGGGCAACTTGGTGTCCGCCTTGCTTAGAAGAGGTGCCAGATTTAGTTAATTTATACGACAAACATAAACAAAAAAATTTAATGGTGTTGGGTGTGGTGTTTGATTATAAAGATGTTAATGAGGTGAAAGAGTACGTTGATGACATGTTGATGTCTTATCCAATTGTACTTGGGGATGACAGCGTAGCCGAGCAGATTGGCAAAATGGATGTGTTGCCAACCACTTTTATTTATAACCCGCAGGGCAAGCTGGTTAAAATCAAGCGCGGAGTGGTCACGCGTGAATTCATAGAAAAACTCATGTTTGCAGGCAAAAAATAAGCTGCGCGCAGTGAACGGCAGCTTGTTTTTGAACAGTATATTTTATGCAGGTACTGGAATACTATTGCCAGCTTGGTCTAACACGTTCAACTGATTTTCTTCTGCAAAATGCATTAATTGTGCAAAACCCTCAGGGTTCACCAATTTAAGTTTTAAGTCTACCGCTAGGCATCTAACGCCATTTACAACTCGGGGTTTTAAATACGGTGAATATTTCAGTTTACGGTCATCGCCAAAAGTAGCGTAGGTGCTACACATACGGTCAACCCAGTCGCTAGGACGGAATGGTTTGCCAGCGCGTGTGTTGCCTTCGATGATAATTTCGGTTGTCATAATTTGATTTGAACTCTATTTAATATACTAGTGAAGATTGACAATGCAAGCGGTTAAAAATTGCATCAATTATAACATTGCCTGCGTAAATTTTCTGACTATGCAGTATGGGTATACATAGTCAGAAAATATGTGATTAAGTTGTTACGGAATATATTCAAACACTTTAACGACACGTGTTACGCCACTGGTGTTGCGGGCAATTTCAGCAGCATCATCCGCTTCTTTTTGTGTCACATAACCCATTAAATACACTACGCTGTTTTCAGTCACAACCTTGACATAGTTAGCTTGAAAGCGGTTTTCAGTCACAAACTGTGCTTTGATTTTAGAGGTTAGGTAGCTGTCATTGGTACGCGAGCTAATGTTAGTTTTAGGCCCCACTGTCAACTCGTTGGTAATACTTTTCACATTCTCAATGGCTAACACGATGTTGCCGGATTTGGTTTTTGCTGCCTCATCTGGTACTTCGCCAGTGATTAATACATTGCCTTTGAAACTGGTAATGTTGACATGTGATAAATCGGTAAGCGCGTCGTAAACCGCTTTGCTGGCTTTTAGCTCAATGTTTTGATCTTCAACATAAATGCCTGAAGTACGTCTGTCCGCCGCCATTGCGCCGCCAGCTGCTGCGCCGCCGATAACAACAGGTACGCATGCGCTAATTTGAGTAGCTAATAATGCAGCTGCCAATATTTTTAAGCTTAATTTCATTGTGAAAATCCTTTGTAAAAATTTAATGAAAGTTAAAAGGCGTTCTTGAGCCATTCTACTGCGTTAACGTCAATTGTTTGCATTAAGACTACATCAAATCGGCAAGCTTGTTCACCATGAATTTGTAAATAGCGTTGTGCGCTGCGTCTCAGTTTTTCTTGTTTTGATGGCGTTACACTCATTGCAGCACCGCCAAAGCTTGCGCTACTGCGCATGCGCACTTCTATAAACACCAGTGTTTTACCATCTTGCATGATCAAATCAATTTCGCCATATGGGCAGCGGAAGTTTTTTTCCAGCAGTTTCAAATGCTGTTGTTGCAGATAATGCGCAGCCAATGCCTCGGCTGCGCTGCCGCTAATCAAGTGTTTTGCAGTTGATGTGCTCATGTCAAAGCTGTTTTTATGTCGCCTTAGTCGGATACTGCACCGGATTGATTGAACCTGGCCGATGTCGATGAGCGTTTGATTTCGCCGCTTTCAGAGACGTTGTAATTACCGGCCAAGCCATTGATTGCAAATGCTTGATTGCTTGATTTTTCACTGGAAATTAACAGTCGCAAGCTGTCTGCACCTAGCGCAAACCATCTTAATAATGTTTTATCGCTTAAGTTTGCAGCGACACCTTGGTAATCGCTAACAGCTTGATCTGATTCAACTAAAAATGGCATATCCACAAAGCGTAAGGCATTAAGAAGTTTGAGGTTGTCATTTTCATCTGCAATATCATGAATCGACGAGAATGTGATGGTCGGGGTGCTGATGTCAAGATAAGGTCTGATTTTGACTACATCACTCGCTGGCATTGCTAATATCACCATGTCGTGAATATTGGCGGCAATTTGTGATTTTAAATCGAGCAGTTTTATGGGCTCAGCCAAAACATCCGTAGCCAAAACGATGGTATGTATTGCGCTGCTGTCGCTTGTTTCGGCACTTTGAGACCAGGCCTGTTGTATGCTCGCCAGCATTTGCTGTGATGCCGCATGTTGTGTGGTGACAACGCTAATATGTTGCATACTATTTTTGCTGGCAAATTTGAATATTGCATGCGCTTCATCGCTGAAAGATAAACTTAAGTGCAGCAATTTTTTGTTGGCAACTTGTTCGAAATAACTGTTTGCAGTTGGGTCATCCAAGTTTGGCATAATCAGGTAATCGCCACCCTCAGTCATCGCCTGAGTATAAAGCGCAGTCAGATCTTGTTGCGCTTGCTGTGGATAGTAAATCTCAATGGGGTTGGGTATGGCAGCTAAATTTAACGCTGTTTCTAAACCCAGTTTAAATGCTTCTATTTTTTCTGCATTCGCTTCTACCGGTGCGGGCAATATCACTGCTATGCTGCCGCTTAGTGCCAAACTAGTGGGGGTTTGCGTAGTGGAGACAGCGTTTTTTGATAGGCTGTTGGCAAATTCAAGCGCGGGATGATCTGTATAAAGTGTATTCCAGTTAGCTATGCTGTTGCTATCGAGCGAGTTTGCGGCGAGTGCCAAGTCTATCCAGCCCTGAAAAACAGTATCAGTATTGTTGCCACGCAAGGCTACCAGCTCTGTTTGCTTGAGCGGCTTGAGCAAGTGCCAGATGCGGTCATGGTTATCAGCAATGTTACTTGCCGAATCGGAGTTCTGTGCTTTACTCAGCGCCAGCTCTGTCAGAATGAAATGTTGTAATGCCTGCTGCGTATCGTTTAAGCTTTGAAAGGCCTGAGCCAAGGTTTGATGCAGCAGAATTTTTGCCGCAGTGGTGAGATGAGCGTCAGCTTGAATTGGCAACAGTGACAATAAGGCACGATCAATTTGATTTTGCTTAAAAGCCAGCGCGCCTTCTAATATTTTCGCGTATGCAGAAACATTGGGAATCAGTGCCATTGACATGGTTACGCATGGAATATCAGATGCTTTTAGGCAAGCCTCACCCTCCAAAAACTGCGCTTCGGGTGATTTTTTAATGATGGATTTTGCCGTTGTGGAGCGGGTGGTGGTTGTGGTTTCCGCAAACACTGGCAAATTTAAACTGCTAAACAGCAGGCAAATTGTTAAAATGCATTTAAATAATTTTTTGGTCATCTGATTTTGCGTCCCTCAGGCATATTATATGTTGTCGCTACCCCAATTGGAAATTTGCAGGATATTACGCTGCGGGCGTTGGACATTTTAAAAACGGTAGATGCGATAGCTGCTGAAGATACGCGGCACACTTCCGGTTTACTGAACCACTTTGGCATTAGCAAAAAACTCATCGCGGTGCATGAGCATAACGAACATCAATCCGCAGAAAAGCTATTAGCGTTGCTGAACTCGGGTGAAAGCATCGCACTAGTGACCGATGCCGGAACACCTGGTATCAGCGATCCCGGCGCGGTAGTGGTGGATGTGTTGCGTAGGGCGGGCGTGAAAGTGGTGCCGGTGCCCGGTGCCAGTGCCGTAATTGCTGCGCTGTCTGCCTCTGGTATTACCCAAAACGGTTTTTTGTTTCATGGTTTTTTACCAGCCAGTGGCGCGGCACGACGTAAGCAGCTGGAAGCTTTAAAAACACAAACCGTCACGCTGGTATTTTACGAAGCACCGCATAGAATTTTAGAATGTGTGGCCGACTTAACTCAGGTTTTGGGCGCAGAACGGCGCATCACCTTCGCGCGTGAAGTCACTAAAACGTTTGAAACCTTCTACACTTGCCCGCTAGCCGAGGCTGAAGCTTGGCTTAAAGCAGACACCAACCAGCAGCGTGGTGAATTCGTGTTGCTGGTGGAAGCGCCTGCGCTAAAAGTTGCGGATGCTATTCCGGAAGATGCAGTGCGCACATTAAAATTATTGCTGGCAGATCTGCCGTTAAAGCAAGCGGTGAAGCTGGCCACAGACATCACCCAGCTTAAGAAAAATGATTTATACGAATTTGCACTTCAATTAAAAGACGAATCGAAACATGATGAATAAACTCACCATTACCCGCCCAGATGACTGGCACCTACATTTAAGAGATGGCGCCGCCTTAAAAGCGGTGTTGCCGGATACCGCCAGACAATTTGCGCGTGCGATTGTCATGCCAAATTTGCGCCCGCCAGTGACCACTACTGCATTAGCGCTGGCCTATCGCGAACGTATTCTTGAAGCGCTGCCAGCTGGTATGAAGTTTGAGCCCTTAATGACGCTGTATCTTACTGACAATACAACAGCGGAAGAGGTCATTAAAGCCAAAGCCAGCGGCTTAATACATGGGGTGAAGCTTTACCCTGCGGGTGCGACTACTAACTCTGATTCTGGTGTCACTAGCTTGGATAAATGCGCGAAAGCACTGGAGGCCATGGAAAAAGTAGGGCTTCCATTATTAGCGCACGCTGAAGTCACCGATAGCGACATTGACGTATTTGACCGCGAACTAGTGTTTATTGAGCGTCATATGATCCCGCTACTAAAAAAATATCCAGCTTTGAAAGTGGTGTTTGAGCACATCACCACTAAAGATGCGGCTGATTTTGTGGCGTTGGCACCCAGTAATGTGGCGGCTACGATTACCGCGCATCATTTGCTCATGAACCGCAACGATATGTTTAAAGGCGGCATACAGCCACATCATTACTGTCTGCCAGTGTTAAAACGTGAGAGCCATCGTGTGGCGCTGGTAAAAGCTGCCACATCAGGCAGCGCAAAATTTTTCTTAGGCACCGATAGTGCACCGCACGCCAAGCATACCAAAGAGGCTGCTTGCGGCTGTGCCGGTATGTACACGGCGCGCACTGCGATGGAGCTTTATGCGGAAGCCTTTGAAAGTGTTAATGCGCTAGATAAGTTAGAAGGCTTTGCCAGTTTTTATGGCGCCGACTTTTATGGCTTACCAAGAAATACTGAGCAGGTGACGCTGATTAAAGAGAGCTGGAAAGTGCCGGGGAGTCTGCCTTATGACGGAGATGTATTGGTGCCGTTGCGGGCGGATCAGATGGTGCATTGGAAGTTTGAGGGTTAAGCTTTTCAATAGATCGCTTTATATCTGCTTGCGTGATGTTTTTCCCTTGCGGTATACTTAAGCCATATACATACTTTGTATTGAGGTGAAGCATGACAATTACTACAGTGTTTATCAATAATCGTACCCAGGCGGTGCGTTTACCCAGTGAGTTGCGCTTACCAAGTGAGGTAAAGCATGTTGATGTTCGCGCGCGCGGTAATGAGCGGATTATTTCTCCGGTGGGACAAGTTTGGGATAGCTTTTTCTTAAATGGCACAGGAGTGACGGAGGACTTTCTTGAAACGCGAGCAACGCAAACTCAGGCTGCTCGGGAAGCGCTGTAATGTTACGTTATTTGCTTGATACTAATATCGTTATTTACGTGTTAAAGCGTCGTCCGATTGAGGTGTTGCAAGCGTTTAATCAGCATGCGCAGCATATGGCAATTTCGGCCATTACTTTGGCGGAGTTGCTGCATGGGGCAGAAAAAAGTGCTAAGCCAGCTGAAAACTTAGCTGTGGTTGAAGATTTTTGTAGTCGGTTGGAGGTTCTAGCTTATACGCCGAAAGCTGCGCAACATTACGGCATGATACGTGCTGCCCTTGAGAAAGTTGGTGAGCCGATTGGTGTTAATGAT
Source organism: Methylotenera sp. 24-45-7 (assembly GCA_002281815.1). Lineage (GTDB taxonomy): Bacteria > Pseudomonadota > Gammaproteobacteria > Burkholderiales > Methylophilaceae > Methylotenera. Next base: position 15,061 of record NCHI01000016.1, on the reverse strand, counting down.
TTGCATATCGCAGCACATGCAAGAAGTGAGGGGCTTATCTTGGTGACGAATAATCTAAAAGAGTTTGCTAAAGTGCCCGCATTGCAATTAGAGAATTGGGTTAATTCTTAATCGAGCTAAACTTTAAGCATGTTAAAATGTACTTGAAGCTGGCTAGACAGTCGCCGCTCACGTAAGTGAGGGGAGGAAAGTCCGGGCTGCATAGAGCGGGATGACGGTTAACGGCCGTCCGCCATAAGTCGTTAGACTGAAAAGTCGAATGACAAAAGCGAGGAATAGGGCCACAGAGACGAGTCGGTTCGACCTGCGAGCGCGCTTTTTAGCGAGCTTGCGTCGAAACGGGTGAAACGCGGTAACCTCCATTCGCAGCAAGACCAAATAGGCTGGTATTGACGTGGCTCGCGTTGCCAGCGGGTAGGTTGCTTGAGCGCATGAGTAATTGTGCGCCTAGATGAATGACTGTTACGTGCAGCAATGCACGACAGAACCCGGCTTATCGGCCAGCTTCAACTTCTTTTTGTTTCTAACTATGCCGTTTCCAGCGTCTATTTTCGACGAAGCCAAGTGCTCACCCAATGTGCAATCACGTTTTATGTCACTGCGAGGAGCAAAGCGACGCGGCAGTCTACATGCGATTTAACAACTGGATCGTCACGGCCTTTGGCCTAATGATGCCCGTTTTGTGGGTTTATCCGTGTTTATCGGTGTTCATCTGTGGCTAAAATTGTTTTGATTTTTTCGTTTCCTCGAGTGTGGCCCTTCCTCAATCAGCACTCCAAACCCCCTCATATCTACAATTCAAATGCTTCTGTAACTATTCTCATATTCCACATTCACTTAATTTGCTATGTGCTTAATTTATAACGACTTTATATTTATCACAAAAATGCGCTAAGTCATTGACCTATAAAGAAAAAATAGTAAAAAAGGGCTTGCATTGCGCTTTTTTTTTATCTATAGTGCAGATTAGTGGGAAAAAGTGGGTTTATGTGGGGAATTGCCTGTTGAGTTAACCAAAGTAAGAGTATGCAATTGTTGAGCAGCTACTAAGGGTTTGTTGGGCAAGGCGCGTTAAATGTGTTGGCGATTCCTCATTTTTTATTGATTGAAGCTAGGCGTTTGTAGTTGGAGCGCTAAAGTTTTTAAGGGTTACAACATAAGGTATGTTTCGCGGTGCGACATCATTAAGTTTGGATGCTAAAAGCAGGCTCGCTGTGCCGACCAAGCACAGGGAGGCATTGCAGCTTGAGTGCGCCGGTAACTTGGTGCTGACTGCGCATCCGCATCGTTGCTTGTTGTTATATCCGCAGCCGGCTTGGGAGTCAATTCAATCTAAATTAATGGCGTTGTCGTCGTTTGATAAGCAATCTAGTGCGCTACAGCGTTTGCTGGTGGGTTTTGCGGAAGATGTGACTTTGGATGGTTCGGGTCGTGTCTTGGTGTCATCTGCATTGCGCGACTTTGCTGGGTTAACTAAAGAAATCATGTTGGTGGGTCAGGGCAGCCATTTTGAGTTGTGGAGTATGGAAGCCTGGCGTACGCAATTAGAACAAGTCATGCAAGGTGATGGTTTTGCTATGCCTGCGGAATTAGAGGGATTCTCGCTGTGACCAAGGGCGTGAGCAGCGCGCCCACTAAAGCATTATTGTCTTCAAAAAAAGTGTCTGCCAAAAAAGTGGTAGATAAATCTAAGTTAGAAAAGCATCCCTTGGAAGTGTCAGCATCTCATTCAAATCAAGCGTCATCCGTACCTGAGCACATCACCGTGCTGCTGGATGAGGCTGTTCATGCATTGTCAGTGAAAGCGCATGGCGTTTATGTAGACGGTACTTTTGGCCGTGGAGGTCATTCCAAAAAAATTCTATCGCAATTGGGTGCAAACGGCCGCCTGATTGCATTCGATCGCGATCTTGCTGCGGTCGCCTCCAGTCAATCAATCAATGATCCTCGTTTTAGCATGATTCATGGCCATTTCGCGTCTATGCAAGCGCGTCTTGCGGATATCGGCGTGAGCGCAGTAGATGGCATTTTATTAGACTTGGGTATTTCATCACCGCAAATTGATGAGGCAGAACGCGGTTTTAGTTTTAGATACGATGCGCCGCTGGATATGCGCATGGATCAAAGTAGTGGGCAAACAGCGGCGGAGTTTCTTAGCCGTACAACAGAGCAGCAGTTAGCGGAGGTTATAAAAAATTATGGTGAAGAACGGTTTGCTAAGTCGATTGCAAGGGCGATTATTAAGGAGCGCGATGACGTGCGCCCCATCACCACTACTGGGCAGCTTACCCAGATCGTGGCAAACACAGTCACGCGGTTTGAGCCAGGGCAGAACCCAGCAACGCGCACATTTCAGGCTTTACGGATTTTCGTCAATCAGGAGCTTGAGGAATTATCGTTAACCTTGCCGCAATGCATGGCTCTGCTAAAACCACAAGGTAGGCTGGCAGTTATCAGCTTTCATTCGCTCGAAGATCGTATCGTGAAACAGTTCGTGCGCGATCAAGAAAACCGCGATGATTTGCCATCAAACTTTCCGGTGCGCGCGGCTGACTTGCCACAGCCTAGGTTAATAAGTGTGGGTAAGGCAGTGAAACCAAGCGCAAAAGAAGTGAAAGCTAACCCGCGCTCACGCAGTGCCGTGTTGCGTGTGGCGGAAAGGACGTCGGTGTTATGACGCGTCTGAACTTTATTTTATATTTTGCGCTGATGTTTTCAGCTTTGGGCTTAATTAACTCGCAGCATAAAGCACGCAAGCTTTATATAGAGCTTGAGCAGCTGAGCCAAGCTGAAAAACAATATAACCAAGAGTATGGCCAATGGCAGTTGGAGCAAAGTACTTGGGCGATGCATTCGCGCATTGAGCAAATTGCCGCCCAGCAATTGCAGATGCAAGTGCCAGATGCCAAGCGTATTCAGATTGTGGTGCTCACGCCAGCACCTGCTGCCGCGTTGCCTAGTGGGGGTGCTCAATAATGGCCATTCCGATGCCTATGGTCGTGGTGAAACTGCCAGCATGGCGCCGCCGTCTGTTGCTGGTATTGGTGTTGCTGGGTTTTGTGGCCTTGCTTGGACGTAGCTTGTATTTGCAAAGCTTCCATAAGCGCTTTTTGCAAGAAAAAGGCGACGCACGCTACAACCGTACTTTGGTGCTGCCATCGCAACGCGGCAAAATTACTGATAGGCACGGTGAGTTGTTAGCAATCAGCTCGCCGGTCGAATCCATTTGGGCGAATCCGTCTGATGTCAAAATTGATGGCAACCAAACTAAAAAAATCGCAGATTTATTGAGTTTAAAACTCGATGTTGTGAATAAAAAACTTGCCAATAGTGAGCGCGAGTTTGTGTATTTAAAACGCCGTGTTTCACCGGAGTTGGCAGCCGAGGTGATGCGTTTAGGTGTGCCTGGCGTTTATTTGCAGCGTGAATATAAGCGTTATTACCCGGCAGGAGAAGTCACCGCGCACTTGGTGGGCTTTACCGGCATTGATGATCAAGGCCAAGAAGGCTTTGAGCTGACTATGAATAAAACCTTGTCGGGTAAAAGCGGTAGCCGAAAAGTGATTAAAGACCGTGCGGGTCACATTATTGAAGACTTGGAAGCGGTGAAAGTTCCGCAGGATGGTCACGATGTTGTGTTGTCTATCGACCGCAGAATTCAGTATCTCGCGCATCGTGAGTTGGCAAAAGCCGTGGATAAATTTAAAGCCAAGGCAGGCGCTGCGATTGTGCTTGATGCTAAAACCGGCGAAGTGCTGGCGATGGCGAATGTGCCCACTTATAACCCGAACAATCCGGTGAATATTCAAGGTAAATCGCGCAACCGCGCCATCACCGATACCTTTGAACCTGGTTCCACCATGAAAACAGTCACAGCTGCTGCTGCGCTGGAGTCTGGCCTTTATCAGTCTGAAACCAAAATACAAACCGCACCCGGCCGCATGACCATAGGCTCGGCCACTATTCATGATGCGCATGCACATGGTGTGCTCACCGTGTCTGAAATCATACAAAAATCTTCTAACATCGGCTCTGCCAAAATGGCTTTGTCGCTGGATAAACAATATATGTGGGGTGTGTTTAACCTGATTGGGTTTGGCACCAAAACCCGTATTGGGTTTCCCGGTGAAGCATCCGGGCGCTTACGCGATTTCAAAACCTGGCGGCCAATCGAGCAAGCTACCATGTCTTACGGTCACGGTATTAGCGTGACTTTGTTGCAATTAGCGCGCGCATATACCGTGTTTGCCAATGACGGGGAGTTAAAGCCCGTATCGCTGCTTAAATTAAAAGAAGCGCCGGTGGGCACGCAAGTATTTAGCCCAGCAACCGCTCATGCCGTAAAAGACATGCTAGAGCTAGTAGTGTTACCGGGTGGTACGGCGCTGCGTGCGCAAGTGCTGGGCTATCGTGTTGCGGGTAAAACCGGCACTACGCACAAGTTATCGCCTCAAGGTGGCTATGAAAAAGATAAATACGTGGGCTCGTTTGTAGGCATGGCGCCAGCGTCTAATCCGCGTTTGATTATGGCAGTGATGATTGATGACCCAAGTAGTGGTGAATATTACGGCGGCACAGTTGCAGCGCCAGTGTTCAGTGCGGTGATGGCCGATACGCTGCGTATGCTGGCAATTCCACAAGATGCGCCAAATAACAATGTAGTGCTTAGTGACGATTTACCTAGTGGTGTTGATGAGGTGAAAGAAAGCATATGAGTTTGCTGACTTCATTCAATTTGACATTTACCGCTATTACTACAGATAGCCGCAAAGTGGTGTCCGGTGCCTTATTTTTAGCTTATCCAGGTACGCATAGCGATGGCCGTCATTACATTGCACAGGCGATAGCGGCGGGCGCAGCAGCTGTGGTGTGGGACAGTAACGACTTTGCTTGGCCTGCTGATTGGCAAGTACCTAATATTGGGGTTGTAGGCCTAAAAGAACAAGTGGCTGAAATTGCCGCTGAATATTACGGCCACCCTACACAAAAAATCACCATGCTGGGCGTGACCGGCACCAATGGCAAAACTTCAGTCAGCCAATGGCTGGCGCAAGCACTCACAAACTTGGGTCAAAAAACCGCGGTCATCGGCACCATCGGCAACGGTTTTGTGGACAGTCAAATAGCAGCAAGCAACACCACGCCAGATGCAGTATTGCTGCAACAGATGCTGGCAGGTTTTGTAACGCAAAATGCCAAGGCGGTAGCGATGGAGGTGTCGTCACACGGACTGCATCAGGGCAGGGTTAACGCGGTGAAGTTTGATGTGGCGGTGCTCACTAATTTAAGTCGCGACCACTTGGATTATCACCAAACCATGGAAGAGTATGCCGCCGCAAAAGCGCAACTGTTTTCGTGGCCTAGTTTGCGAGCTGCGGTGGTGAATGCGGACGATGCCTTTGGTTTAAGTCTGCTTGAAAAATTGCAGACGCAGGCCAAGCCGGTGCTGACTTATGGCTTACATGCTGGCGATGTGCGCGGTGCGGATTTGCAGTTATTACAGCATGGTTTGCGCATGCAGGTAAGCACACCGCAGGGCGATGCCATTCTGTTTGCGCCTGTGCTAGGCAGGTTCAATGCTTACAACGTATTGGCTGTGTTAAGCACCTTGCTGGCGCTGGAAATAAGTTTGACCGATGCAGTGGCGGCACTTGCCAATATTAAGCCGGTGGCAGGGCGCATGCAGCAATTTGGCGGTGATGATAAACCGTTGGTGGTGGTGGATTATGCACACACGCCGGATGCGCTTGACAAAGTGTTGGCTACCTTGCGTGAGCAAGTGCAAGGCGAAAATCAGTTGATTTGTGTGTTTGGCTGCGGCGGTGATCGTGATGCAGGCAAGCGCCCATTGATGGGTGAGGTTGCGGCAAAGTTAGCTGATAGGGTGATTGTGACTTCTGATAATCCGCGAAGCGAAGACCCGGCGCAGATTATTGCGCAAATCGAAGTCGGCATGCATAAACCTCATCTTACAGAGCTGGATCGTGCTGCTGCAATTCAACGTGCCATCAGTGAGGCGCGCGCCGGCGACATTGTGCTGCTAGCAGGCAAAGGCCATGAGGATTATCAGGAAATTCAAGGGCTTAGAACACCATTTAGCGATGCGGCGGTAGCGATGGCTGCATTAAACGCCAAGCCGGTAGTGAGTGGGGTGCGCCCATGATGTATTTATCAGAAGCTGCCAGCGCATTGAATGCAAGCTTGCTAGGTGCGGATGTGCGCTTTGACAGCGTGGGTAGTGACAGCCGCAATATCGAGGCGGGTCAGTTGTTTGTTGCGCTCAAAGGCGCCAATTTTGACGGCAACACCTTTGCTGCTGAAGCCATTAAAAAAGGCGCAGCCGCCGCCATGGTGTCTGATGCAAGTGCCGATGCTGCACCTGCTTTGCTGGTGAAAGATACACGATTAGGTTTGGGCGCGTTGGCTAAATACTGGCGCGGCAAGTTCACGGCGCCGCTGGTGGCCGTGACCGGCAGCAACGGCAAAACCACTACCAAAGAAATGCTCACGGCAATTTTAAGTGTGGCCGCAGGTGGCAGCGACAAAGTGCATGCCACTTACGGCAATCTCAATAACGACATCGGCCTACCGCTGACTTTGTTGAAAATCAGAGATCAGCATCGTTATGTGGTGGCCGAAATGGGCATGAACCATTTGGGTGAGATTGACTATTTAACCCACATCGCCAGCCCGAATGTGGCGGTGATTAATAACGCCAATACTGCGCATATTGGTGAGCTTGGCTCACGTGAAAATATTGCCAAAGCCAAGGGCGAAATTTTTGCAGGTTTGGCGCATGACGGCGTTGCAGTAATTAATGCCGATAGTGATTTTGCAGATTATTGGAAATCACTTAACGCAAACAGAAAAGTTGTGACCTTTGCTTTGCAAAGTGCCGCTAACGTGACTGCAACTTATCAAGAGCAGGCAGGCGCGAGTTTGATCGTCCTGACGACACCGAACGGGCAGGTGCGTTTTGAATTGAAAGTAGAAGGCGTACATAACATCAGCAACGCTTTGGCTGCGGCTGCCAGTGCTTATGCACTAGGTGTTTCTAATGCAGACATTGCCGCAGGCTTGAGTAACTTTGGCGGCGTGTATGCGCGCTTGGAGCGTAAAGCGGCAGTGAATAATGCGGTGTTGATAGATGACACCTATAACGCTAACCCGGATTCGATGCGTGCCGCGATTGATGTGCTGGCAAAACAAACGGGTGAAAAAATTCTGGTACTAGGTGATATGGGTGAGCTAGGCGCGGATGCGCAAGCCATGCACTTTGAAATAGGCAAATACGCCAAAGCTGCCGATTTAAATAAGTTGTATTGCTTAGGTGAGATGAGTGTGGCGATGGTAGAGGGTTTTGGCGCAGGGGCTGAGCATTTTGCCTCACCGGAAGCCATCGCACAAAAAGTAACGCCGCAGCTAAATAGCAAAGCAACGGTGTTGGTAAAAGGCTCACGCTTTATGCGCATGGAGCGTGTGGTGAATTTACTGCTGGCAACCGGGCAATAAAAGGGAATAAGGGGAAAAATATGTTACTCGAATTAGCACAATGGCTTGCACAGGATATACGCAGTTTTAATGTGTTCAACTACATCACCTTGCGCGCGGTGCTCGCGGTGTTAACTTCACTGACCATCTCGTTTGTGATGGGGCCAGCGCTAATTCGCAAACTGACTTATTACAAAGTAGGCCAAGCGGTACGTGATGATGGCCCGCAAACGCATTTAGTAAAAGCCGGCACGCCTACCATGGGCGGTGCGCTCATTTTAATTTCAATCGCCATTTCAACTTTGTTATGGGCAGATTTAAGCAACAGGTTTGTATGGGTAGTGCTATTCACAACATTAGGTTTCGGCATCATCGGTTGGGTCGATGATTGGCGCAAAGTGGTGCATCGCAACCCTAAAGGTTTGTCTGCGAAAGAGAAATATTTTTGGCAATCCGTGGTGGGTATCAGTGTAGCCATTTTCTTGCAGCAAACCGCAACCGTACCGGCTGAAACCACCTTACTGATTCCGTTTTTCAAAAATCTGGTGATTCCGATGAGTGGTTTGGCCTTCATCGTATTGACCTATTTGGTGGTGGTGGGTAGCAGCAATGCCGTGAACCTGACTGATGGCTTGGATGGTTTGGCGATTATGCCAACCGTGATGGTGGCAGCTGCGCTGGGTATTTTTGCTTATGTCACCGGCCACTTTTACTTCGCTAAATATTTAGCTATTCCGTTTGTACCAGGCGCAGGTGAGTTGATGGTGTTCTGCGCGGCGATGGTAGGTGCGGGTCTAGGCTTTTTATGGTTCAACGCTTATCCGGCAGAAGTGTTCATGGGCGACGTAGGTGCGCTGGCGTTAGGCGCTGCGCTAGGCATTGTGGCGGTGATTGTGCGTCAGGAAATCATTCTATTCATCATGGGCGGTGTGTTTGTGGTGGAAACCTTCTCAGTAGCGATGCAAGTGCTGTATTTCAAATATACCAAACACAAAACTGGCACCGGCAAACGTATTTTTTTGATGGCGCCACTGCATCACCATTACGAGCAAAAAGGCTGGAAAGAGACCCAAGTGGTGGTGCGCTTCTGGATTATTAGCATGATGTTGGTGTTAGTGGGGTTAGCGAGTTTGAAAATTCGGTAGAGCAGGGGCTGGGATTTCGGGGCTGAAAAGCTAAGGATTGATTAGAGATAAATGATGCAACTTAAAGACAAACAAGTATTAGTGCTGGGACTGGGTGAAACCGGTCTATCCGCAGTGCATTGGCTTCACCGCCAAGGCGCTCGTTTGTCTGTGGCTGACACCCGTGAAAATCCGCCGGGTGTGGAGGCATTGAAAACCGCGTTTCCACAAGTCACTTTGCACACGGGCGCATTCACTGCAGCGATATTTGAGGCTAAAGATTTAGTCGTTTCCAGCCCGGGCATTGCGTTGAGCGAGCCTGAAATTCAGGCGGCGATTGCGCGTGGCATTGCAGTAGTGGGTGATGTGGAGTTATTTGCGCAATACCGCCCAGTTAACGCAAAGGTAATCGCCATTACTGGCGCCAACGGTAAAACCACGGTGACGACATTGGTGGGTGAAATGTGCAAGGCGGCAGGATTGAACACCATTGTTGCTGGCAATATTGGTTTGCCAGTGCTTGATGCGCTCAATATGGAAACGCCGGATGTGTATGTGCTGGAGCTATCTAGTTTTCAGCTGGAAACAACCAGCAGTTTAGTGGTGGATGCTGCCGCTATGTTAAATCTTTCTGAAGATCACATGGATAGATACGCTGGTATGCAGGACTATGCGATTGCCAAAGCGCGCATTTTTTACAATGCCAAGTTACAGGTGCTCAATCGTGATGATGCCTGGAGCATGCTGATGTCGCGCCCCAAATTGCAGCAGGTCACATTTGGCCTCAGCGAAGTGGATGATGCGCAAGATTATGGCTTGCGCGTGGTGGATGGCGAAACTTGGCTCAGCTGCGGCACGCATGACTTGATGAATATCCGTGACCTCAAAATTGCTGGTTTACACAATGCTGCAAATGCCTTGGCTGCCATCGCGCTATGCCGCGGTATCGGCATTGAATACGCCCCGATTATGCAAACCTTGTACAACTTTAAAGGTTTGCCGCATCGCGTGGAGTGGGTGGCCGAGATTGATGAAGTCGATTATTACGATGATTCTAAAGGCACCAACGTCGGCGCAACTTGCGCTGCTCTTGCCGGATTGCCACGAAAAGTGGTGTTGATTGCTGGTGGCGATGGCAAAGGCCAAGATTTTTCACCGCTGAAACAGCCAGTCGCCGAAAACGCCCGCGCCGTGGTGCTAATAGGCCGTGATGCAGCATTGATAGAGCGAGAGCTATTAGAAACCAACGTGCCTTTATATCAGGCGGCAGATTTACCCGAAGCAGTGAATATTGCCAAGAAACTGGCACAGGCGGGTGATGCAGTGTTGCTGTCACCAGCGTGCGCTAGCTTTGATATGTTCAAAAACTATGTGCACAGAGCCGAAGTTTTTGTGGCTGCGGTGAAACGATTAGGAGGCACTGCATGATCGTGAATGTGCTCAATCGCGAACGTATTAACGCGCCAAATTACGACCAAGGCTTGCTGTGGGTGACGCTTATCTTGCTGGGCATCGGTTTGGTCATGGTGTATTCCGCTTCGATTGCGATTGCCGAAGCCGAAAAAGCCGTGGGCAATAACAGTAGTTATTACCTGACGCGCCAAGCGATATTTATTGTGATTAGCCTGTTTGCTGCAGTTGTAGCTTTCAATATTCCGATTAGCTGGTGGCAAAAATTTGCGCCTTATTTGTTCTTATTGGGCTTGGCGTTACTGATTTTGGTGTTGATTCCAGGCATCGGTCGTGTGGTGGGGGGAAGCCGTCGTTGGCTATCTCTATTCGTGATTAACCTGCAGCCTTCGGAATTCATGAAGCTATTTGCCGCCATGTATGTGGCGGATTACACCGTGCGCAAAGCCGCGGTGATGGACAGCTTCAAAAAAGGCTTTATGCCAATGTTGATAGTGATGTTGTTCGTGGGCGGCTTGTTGTTGGCAGAGCCAGACTTCGGAGCGTTTGCGGTGATTGCCGCAATTTCAATTTCAATTTTATGGCTAGGCGGCATTAATGGTCGCATCTTTGGCGGCTTGATTGTGCTGCTGGTGGTGGGGTTTGTGTTCTTGATTTGGAGCTCGCCATATCGTCTGGAGCGCGTGATTGGTTTTATGGATCCGTGGGCTGACCCATACGGCAAAGGTTACCAGTTGTCGCATGCCTTGATTGCGTTTGGACGTGGCGAATGGTTTGGTGTGGGTTTGGGTGCCTCTGTTGAAAAGTTGCTTTATCTGCCTGAAGCGCATACCGACTTCTTATTGGCGGTAATCGCAGAAGAGTTGGGGTTTGCTGGCGTGGCAACTGTAGTAGGTTTATTCACCTGGGTAGTGCTGCGCGCCTTTGGCATGGCAAAAGAAGCCATTGAAAATGAGCGCTACTTTGCCGCGTTGCTCGCGCAAGGTATAGGGGTATGGATAGGCGTGCAAGGCATTATCAACATGGGTGTGAACATGGGCTTGCTGCCAACCAAGGGCTTAACGTTGCCACTGCTCTCATTTGGTGGCAGCGGCATTTTGGCCAATTGCATTGCCATGGCGATATTGCTGCGTATTGACTTCGAGAATCGGCGCTTGCAAAAGGGGCTGCCAGCATGATGGTTATGCCAATAATTTTTGCATATATTTTCCCTCGCCCCTTGTGGGAGAGGGGTTGGGGAGAGGGGGCTGAGCTGAAGTTAAGTATTTCTGTCGGTCTCGCCCGACTAGCGAGTTTCTTTCTTTTGCGTAGCCAAAAGAAAGAAACCAAAGAAAAGGCTACCCTCAGTCGCTTAACCCTGTGTTGCTCAGCTTCATGGGCGGCAATCGAACTCACCCTGACAAGCCACACAAAACGTGGCTTGTTGCGGAGTTCAAACATGCGATTGCCGAAAGCTCCCATGAAGCTTGTGCTACTCGGCGCGACTGAATGGGGAAGTGTTGAGGGCGATAAATTGCATAAGCAATCGAAAGTGTTTACTTATGGTTAATCAGCTTCATAAAACCTTGATGATCATGGCGGGCGGCACTGGCGGACACGTATATCCAGCCATGGCGGTGGCGGATTATTTAAAAGCCGAAGGCTGGAATATTGTCTGGTTGTGCACCGAGGGTGGTATGGAAAACCGCTTGATTGAGGGTAAAGGCTATGCCAAAGCCACGATACACATGCAGGGCGTGCGTGGTAAAGGTTTGCTGGGTTGGTTGTTATTGCCACTCAAATTGGCAAAAGCACTGGCTGGAAGCAAAGCCGCTATTCAACTACATCAGCCAAATGTCGTGCTGGGCATGGGTGGCTTTGCGGCTTTCCCGGGCGGTTTGATGGCTAAGCTGATGGCGAAGCCGCTGGTGATACATGAGCAGAACTCGGTGGCGGGATTAACCAATAAGGTGCTGGCGAAATTTGCAACACGTGTGCTGGCTGCTTTTCCTGCTGCATTTGGCGATAAAGCCAGCTTATTAGGCAATCCAGTACGTGCTGATATTACGCATTTGCCAGCGCCCGAACAACGTTTTGCAGGGCGAGAAAACACGCTGCGTTTATTGGTGGTAGGTGGCAGTTTGGGTGCGCAAGGTTTAAATGAAGTGATACCAAAAGCGCTGGCAACACTGCCAGCCGAGCAGCGCCCACAGGTGGTGCATCAGGCTGGGGTCAAACATATTGAAACGCTAAAAAGCAATTATGAAGCAGCGGGAGTTGCTGTTGATGCACGTGCATTCATTGACGACATGGCAAGTATGTACGCATGGGCAGATTTTGTGATTTGCCGTTCTGGCGCACTGACGGTGGCCGAAGTGTCGGCTGTTGGTTTGGGTGCGCTGATGGTGCCGTTTCCGTTTGCGGTAGATGACCATCAAACCACTAATGCAGCTTATTTAGCAGAAGCGGGTGCGGCAATTTTAGTGCAACAGAAAGAATTGAGTGTAGAAAAATTGGCACAAATATTAAGCAAGCTTAGCCGTGAACAATGCCTGGTTATGGCTAAAAAAGCACGCGCTTTAGGCAAGCCTGATGCGACGAAAAGCGTGGCTGGGGTTTGCAAGGAGATTGCACGATGAAACATAAAGTTAAAAACATCCACTTTGTAGGTATCGGTGGCTCCGGCATGAGTGGTATTGCCGAAGTGCTGATTAACTTGGATTTCAACGTTTCAGGCTCGGATTTAGCCTCCAATGCCACGACTAAGCGCTTGGTGGGTTTTGGTGCAACTGTATATCAAGGGCATTTGGCTGAAAACGTAAAAGATGCCGATGTGGTGGTGGTGTCTTCAGCAGTAAATGAGGAAAACCCGGAAGTGAAAGCGGCGCGTGCAAAAAGCATCCCAGTTGTGCCACGCGCACTGATGCTGGCAGAACTGATGCGATTTAGACAAGGCATTGCCGTGGCAGGTACGCATGGCAAAACCACGACTACCAGCCTGATTGCCAGTATTTTGGCAGAGGCAGGGATGGACCCAACGTTTGTGATTGGCGGCAAATTAGAAGCTGCCAATGCTAATGCCAAGCTGGGTACGGGTGAATACATTGTGGCGGAAGCCGATGAATCTGATGCCTCATTTTTACACCTGACCCCAGTGATGGCGGTGGTGACCAATATTGACCAAGACCACATGGACACTTACGAGCATAGCTTTGAAAAACTCAAAAGCGCGTTTGTGGAATTTTTGCAGCAACTGCCGTTTTGGGGCATGGCCGTGGTGTGTTTGGATGACGCGAATATCCGTGAAATTCTGCCGCGCGTGACCAAGCCGGTGATGACTTATGGCTTAAGTGAAGATGCGCGTATTCGTGCCAAAAATGTGCGCGCAGAAAACGGCAAAATGCATTTCACGGTGCAGCGCATTAACGGTGTGACCACCGAATTTGATGTGACGTTAAACCTGCCAGGTAATCACTATGTGCTAAATGCGCTGGCTGCCATTGCCATTGCCAGTGAGTTGAATGTGCCGGATGAAGCGATTATTAAAGCATTGAAAGAATTTAAAGGGGTAGGCAGACGTTTTGAGCGCTATGGCGAAATTAGCGCAAAAGCGGGCGGCACGTATACGCTGATTGATGACTATGGGCATCATCCGGTAGAGATGCAAGCAGTGATAGCAGCAGCACGCGGCGCGTTTCCAAACCGCCGTTTGGTCATGGCGTTTCAGCCACATCGCTACACACGCACCCGTGACTGTTTTGAAGATTTTGTAAAAGTGCTCTCTAGTGCGGATGTGGTGCTGTTAACTGAAGTGTATTCAGCGGGTGAAGCACCGATTGTGGCAGCGGATACGCGCTCATTGATTCGCGCGATTCGCGTGGCAGGAAAAGTGGAGCCCATGTTTGTGGAAACTACCGATGAATTGCCGCAGGCGATTGTCGATGTGGCACATGCTGATGATGTGGTGATTGTAATGGGCGCAGGTTCTATTGGTCAGGTTGCAGCAAAAACGAGGGAGTTGGCTAAGTAATGACGCAGCTTAAGGGCAAATTACTACTGAACGAACCGCTGGCGCGTTATACCAGCTGGCGCGTGGGTGGTTGTGTTGACAGGTTTTATATTCCTGCCAACTTGCAAGATTTAGCGACATTTTTACAAAGCTTAGCCATTGATGAGCCGATTCACTTTATTGGTTTAGGTTCAAATCTGCTGGTGCGTGACGGTGGCGTGCGTGGCACGGTGGTGCTGATGCATAACGTGCTGACGACACTGAAAACGGATAGCGATTTGATATATGCAGAATCAGGTGTTACCTGTGCCAAGTTGGCTAAGTTTTCTGCTAAAGAAGCCAAGCAAGGTGCCGAGTTTTTTGCCGGCATACCCGGAACGCTGGGTGGTGCTTTGGCAATGAATGCAGGTTGCTACGGTAGTGAAACCTGGGATGTGGTGCAGCGTGTCACGACTATTGATAGACGTGGTGAATTGCATACGCGGGATGCCGGTGAATTTGTGGCTTCGTATCGGCATATTGAAAAACCGGTGGCGGACGAATGGTTTGTGGCGGCTTGGTTAAGTTTGCAAGTGGGTGATGCGCAACAAGCAACACAAAAGATTAAAGCGTTGTTGGCAAAACGTCTGGCATCGCAGCCTTTAAATTTGCCGAGCGCAGGCTCTACTTTCAGAAACCCTGAAGGTGACTTTGCTGCAAGGTTGGTGGAAGCGAGTGGTTTAAAAGGTTACATCATTGGCGGTGCGCAGGTGTCAGAGAAACATGCCAATTTTATTGTGAACATAGGTGGCGCAAGTGCGCTGGATATTGAATTGCTGATTAAGCATATGCGCGACACAGTACAGGAAAAGCAAGGCGTGACCCTGCAGCAAGAAGTGAAAGTAATTGGGGAGTATTAGAGATTAGGGGCTAGGGGCTAGGGATTAGGGATTAGGGATTAGGGATTAGAGATTAGGGATTAGGGATTAGGGATTAGGGATTAGGGATTAGGGATTAGGGATTAGGGATTAGGGATTAGGGATTAGGGATTAGGGATTAGGGATTAGGG
>NCHI01000155.1 GCA_002281815.1 Methylotenera sp. 24-45-7 | reverse complement strand
TGTTGACGCAATTGGTATTAGAGCATTTTGATTTGCGTCCAAAAGGCATTGTGAAAATGCTGGATCTATTACGCCCGATTTACGCTAAAACTGCGGCTTATGGTCATTTTGGTCGTGATGAGCCTGAGTTCACTTGGGAAGCTATCGATAAAGCAGCAGCATTAAAAGCGGCAGCAGGTTTGTAGTGTAGTTAAAAGTAGTATAGTTAAAAAAACAGAGTGGATATTGAAGTGAAAAAACCTTTGGTATTCATTCTGTTGCAATATTGTAATTCATGAAATTAAGCATTGTAATTAAACACATAGCGCGTATAATGCGCACCAATTCTGAGGAGCGTTGCGAGAGCTGTAGTGTTAATACAGTCTCCTAGGCTCAGAAAATGTTTCAAACGACGCTCACCATTATTAACCGTGCCGGGCACGGGATACGGGTGAGATAAGTTTAATCTTTGCAGTTCCCCCCATTCCCCCCGGTCACACATTCAAGGAAATTAATATGAATACTGTGACTGACATTAAAGACTACGTCATTGCTGACATCAATTTAGCAGCATTTGGCCGTAAAGAAATCGCAATTGCTGAAACCGAAATGCCAGGCTTAATGGCGATTCGTGAAGAATATGCAAAAGCTCAACCATTAAAAGGCGCGCGCATTACCGGCAGCTTGCACATGACGATTCAAACCGCAGTGCTGATTGAAACCCTGAAAGATTTAGGTGCAGAAGTGCGCTGGGCATCTTGTAATATTTATTCAACCCAAGATCATGCGGCTGCTGCGATTGCTGCAGGCGGCACACCAGTATTCGCCATTAAAGGTGAAACACTGACCGAGTATTGGGATTACACGCATCGTATTTTTGAGTGGGCTGATGGCGGCTACACCAACATGATTTTAGATGATGGCGGCGATGCAACCCTGTTGTTACACCTAGGTACGCGTGCAGAAAAAGATTTATCTGTGATTGCCAACCCAACGTCAGAAGAAGAAACCTGTTTGTATGCAGCGATTAAAGAAAAATTAATCGTAGATCCAACTTGGTATTCAACTCGCTTAAAACACATCTTAGGTGTGACAGAAGAGACGACCACTGGCGTGCATCGCTTGTATCAAATGCACAAAGAAGGCAAATTGGCTTTCCCGGCGATTAACGTCAATGACTCAGTCACTAAATCTAAATTCGACAATTTATACGGTTGCCGTGAATCATTAGTGGATGCGATTAAACGCGCAACTGATGTGATGATTGCAGGTAAAGTTGCAGTGGTTGCAGGTTACGGCGATGTGGGTAAAGGTTCTGCGCAAGCGTTGCGTGCATTGTCAGCCCAAGTTTGGGTCACAGAAATCGACCCGATTTGCGCTTTGCAAGCTGCGATGGAAGGTTACCGTGTAGTCACCATGGATTACG
Source organism: Methylotenera sp. 24-45-7 (assembly GCA_002281815.1). Lineage (GTDB taxonomy): Bacteria > Pseudomonadota > Gammaproteobacteria > Burkholderiales > Methylophilaceae > Methylotenera. The sequence continues at coordinate 1,188 of NCHI01000155.1, read as the reverse complement.
CTGCTGAGCATGCGGATATTTTTGTAACGGCAACTGGTAACTACCACGTGATTACGCATGACCACATGGCAAAAATGAAAGACCAAGCCATCGTATGTAATATTGGTCACTTCGATAATGAAATCGATGTTGCCTCATTAGAAAAATACGAGTGGGATGAAATCAAGCCACAAGTAGATCACGTGATTTTCCCTGATGGTAAAAAAATCATTCTGTTGGCTAAAGGCCGTTTGGTTAATTTGGGTTGCGGTACTGGCCATCCAAGCTATGTGATGAGCTCATCATTTGCTAATCAAACCATTGCGCAAATTGAGTTGTACACACAAACTGCAAAATATCCAGTAGGCGTTTATACCTTGCCTAAACACTTGGATGAAAAAGTAGCGGTATTGCAATTGAAAAAACTCAATGCACAACTGACGACTTTATCAGACGAGCAAGCGGCGTACATTGGTGTACAAAAACAAGGCCCTTACAAGCCAGATACTTATCGCTATTAATCGATAGTTAACCGCAAAAGGAAAGCCACATGAAACTGATATTAGTTTGGTTATTAAATGCACTCGCATTATTGGCGGTGGCATATTTAGTGCCAGGGATTCATGTGGCAGGTTTTGCTGCAGCTTTAGTGGCAGCATTGGTGATTGGCTTGGTGAATATGATCATCAGGCCAATTCTGGTGCTGCTTACTTTACCCATCACCTTGCTTACTTTGGGTTTGTTTATTCTGGTGATAAACGGCTTATTGTTCTACTTGGTAGCTAATTGGATTCAAGGTTTTGATGTAACAACCATTACTGCCGGCATCTTTGGCGCTTTGGTTTACAGCTTGCTGTCATGGTTATTGTCAGCACTGTTGATTGATCAAGAAAAATGAAAATAAAAGAATTATGAAAAGTCATCAAGAAAAATTAGCATTTAGCTTTGAGTTCTTTCCGCCTAAAACAGCAGAAGGTATGGATAAACTGCGCGAGGCACGTAAAGAACTGGCGAAGTTTAATCCAGAATTTTTCTCGGTTACTTTTGGTGCAGGTGGCTCCACACGCGACCGCACGATGGAGACAGTACTGGAAATTCAGCGTGAAGGTTATCAAGCCGCACCACATATTTCCTGCATTTCATCCAGCAAGGCTGAAATTCGTGACTTGCTTCACACTTATCAATCACATGGCATTAAACGCTTAGTAG
>NCHI01000154.1 GCA_002281815.1 Methylotenera sp. 24-45-7 | reverse complement strand
GCTTACGGCTTGTAGTTCAGTGGCCAAGCTGAACCCTTTTGGATCGAGTGATATCGAGCGTTCACGTGGGCCTGAAAATGCCACTGAGTATGTGTGCGACAACAATAAGCGCTTTTATGTGCGTATGCTTAATAATGGTAACGATGCATGGTTGATTTACCCTGATCATGAAGTCAATTTGCCCAAAGCGGGCAGTGATAATCGCTATAGCAGTGGCTTAATTAATCTAGTCATTAATGGTGCTGAAACCACATTGAACGATGGCGAAAAAATTGCTTATACCAATTGCAAACCACAAGTTATTAAAAAGTAAAACATGCGTTGATTATGCTTGCTCGAGGCCGAAAAAAAGCGTAGTTTATTAACACATATGCTTATATTGTTTATGGGAGTCAACCATGGATAACAAATACGGATTAGGTAGTGCCAAGGTTGCCACTGAGCATCATTCAAGCCACCACAAAGTACATGCTGCGCATGCAGCACACTGTAAGTTCTGTGGTAGCGAACACTTGGTATTAAGTCCTAGCATGCATGACCACTCATGCGCAGACTGTGGCAAATGGCAAAACGACGTACCTCAAGGCTACTCCAGTGGCAGAAGTAGCGATTATTAACCTAAATTTCAGAATTGAAGTTTAGGTTTTTTTGTTTATATTTTACAAAAAATTACTTTCGCTAATTTAATTGTAACGATTTGCCATTTTTTTGTAATAAATTCAAATAATTCACGTTTTACGCCAACATTTAGCGGTTAAGTTGCCCAAAAAGCACTATAATCTCGCGTACAAAAATCCCCTTTCCATTAAACAACTCCAAAAGAGAAGATAAATGACTACGAAAAATGCTGATATTGGCCTCGTTGGCCTAGCCGTTATGGGTCAAAACCTGGCCCTCAATATTGCCGATCACGGCTACACCATTGCGGTTTATAACCGTGACCCAAAAAAAATGGTGAACTTCATCGAAGAATGCAAAAAAAATGAGCCTTCACACGAAAACGTGGTGGGTCATGCAGATTTAGCTTCATTTGTATTAAGCATCAAACGCCCACGCAAAATTATCTTGCTGGTTAAAGCAGGTAGCGCAACTGACGTTACCATCAATGCATTGCTACCATTTTTGGAGCAAGGCGACATCATCATCGACGGCGGCAACGCATTATGGACAGATACTATCCGTCGTGAAAAAGAATTAACGGCTAAAGGCATCGAGTTCATCGGTTCAGGCGTATCAGGTGGTGAAACTGGTGCACGTTTCGGTCCTAGCTTAATGCCATCAGGCACACGTAAAGCATGGGCAAGCTTAGAGCCAATTTGGCGTGATATCGCTGCTAAAGTTGACCCAGTAACAGGCGCACCTTTAGAAGGTGGTAAACCTGGTAAGCCAGTGGTAGGTGGTTTCTCATGTGCTGAATACATCGGTCCAGACGGCGCTGGTCACTATGTGAAAATGGTGCACAACGGTATCGAATACATCGATATGCAATTGATCTGTGAAGCTTACTGGTTGATGAAAAACCTGTTGGGTATGGAAGCAGACGAAATTGGTAAAATATTTGCTGAGTGGAATAAAGGCGAGTTATCAAGCTTCTTGATTGAAATTACTGCAGATATCTTGCAACAAAAAGATCCTATGGGTCCTGGCTTCTTGGTGGACAAAATCCTCGACACAGCCGGTCAAAAAGGTACAGGTCAATGGACAGCAGCCAACGCACTTGAGTTGGGCGCACCAGCTAACGCGATTGCAGCGGCAGTTTATGCACGTGCACTTTCAAGCTTGAAAGAAGAACGTGTTGAAGCTAGCAAAATCCTTAAAGGTCCAGTGATTAAGCAAGAGTCAGACAAAAAAGCAGTGATTGAAGCGATTAAAAACGCATTGTATTGCTCAAAAATCTGCGCATACGCACAAGGCTTCCAATTAATCGACAAAGCACAAGTGGCTTACAACTGGAAACTGAACTTCGGTGAAATCGCACAAATCTGGCGTGGTGGTTGTATCATCCGCGCACGCTTCTTGCAAAAAATCACCGATGCTTACGCATTGAACTCACGTCTGAAAAACCTGATGTTAGACCCATACTTCACCAATGCGATGAATGAAGGTCAAGCAGGCTGGCGTAAAGTGATTGCTTTGGCAGTCACTAACGGTATTCCAGCACAAGGTTTTGCAGCCGCTTTGGCTTACTACGATGGTTACCGCAGCGATCGTTTACCTGCAAACCTATTGCAAGGTCAACGTGACTACTTCGGTGCGCACACTTACGAGCGTGTTGATCAACCACGTGGTCAGTTCTACCATTTGGATTGGCCAGAAGCTAACCGTCCACAATTGGAAGTTTAAGTTTAACGCTTAAATCACTAGTTGTAGATATGTAAAAAAGGGCAGATTTATCTGCCCTTTTTGCTTTTTAAATGACCCGTGCTTCGCACCAGCCCTTTAAATCCCCCCGTGCTTCGCACCAGCCCTTTAAATCTCCCCGTGCTTCGCACTACCCCTTTAAATCCCCCCGTGCTTCGCACCACCCCCCTTTTTCAAAGTGGGGTTATAGGATTAGGGAGTGGAGAGTGGAGAGTGGAGAGTGGAGAGTGGAGAGTGGAGAGTGGAGAGTGGAGAGTGGAGAGTGGAGAGTGGAGAGTG
>NCHI01000015.1 GCA_002281815.1 Methylotenera sp. 24-45-7 | reverse complement strand
ATTGAAGAATATTTAACGCCCATAATTGGTAAATCCGATTTTCTTTGAATAATGAATTGCTGACGATTTAAAGGCTATTTTGCCATGTATCTACAAAAAGTCACAAGCTTGAATATAAATAGCAATCATGAAAAAATTATTGATGTCCAGCGCGCGTCAGCCTATCTAGCACAGCAAGCCAAGGTGCAGTTGCTGGCGGCAACTCAACTAGCAGCCGGTCTACTTTTAGGGCATCTAAGGCATGTAGCTTAGCATAAAGTTGCTCTGCTACTTTTTGCGGCTCATTTTGCAAGGTTAAAAATTCACACGGTGGCGTTGCCCCCTCGCCAATTAATAGCGCTGCGCAACGGGTGTCCGAAGTTTGCAAGCTAGCGCAGCTTGCGATTAATGCATCTCTACTATTGAATAAACTCAAGGGAGTGTGCGGTGAATAATGTAGTGCGTGTTGGCCTGGCACTTTGGGGGTTATGGTCGGAGGAGCTTCGTGCGCCACTAATTTAAGTTGCTGGTCTGCACCAGCAACTTTAGCAATATCTGCCTCGCTAATCATGCCAGGACGCAATATCTGCCAGTGACCGTCTGCGGTCACACTCACAATAGTAGATTCAATGCCAACATTACATGCACCGCCATCCAGCACCGCAATCTGTGCGCCCAAACCTGCCTCGACATGCGCAGCCGTGGTAGGGCTTAGTTGTGTAAACAGGTTAGCCGAGGGCGCGGCCACACATAAACCGCTTTGTTGCAACAACTGCAACGCCAGCGGATGGTTAGGCACACGCAACGCCACTGTAGGCTCATCGCCACGTACCACGCGCGACACATGTGGCTGCGCTGGCAACACCAAAGTCAGTGCACCCGGCCAAAAAGCCTGTGCCAATTTTTGGGCAGTTTCCGGAAAATCCGTCACCCAATCCTGCACTTGCGCAATACTGCCTATATGCACAATCAACGGATGATCAGCCGGGCGTTGTTTAGTAATAAAGATTTTTTTTAGTGCGCTGTCGTTGCTGGCATCAGCCGCCAAACCATATACCGTCTCGGTAGGGATAGCAACTACTCCACCTTGTTTAAGTTCGGCAACCGCCTGCTCTAAAGTAACGCGCATGATGTAATGAAATGTTTTAAAAACAACATTTTACTACGTTAAACAGCATGTCGGCCAAATTGAAATCAGACACACTTCGCGCTTTGTAGCGGCATGCGATAGAATGTGTTTTTAAAAAGGAAAGTCTGATGTCACAAATTATTGTAGAAAAAAACCCTAGTCAGCAACGTTTAGACGCACTCAATGTTAGCAAATGGCCAACCTGGGAAAAAGAAGTCTCTGTGTTCCCATGGACATTCCCGGAACAAGAAATTGCCTACATTCTTGAAGGCGAATGTATCATCACCCCAACCAACGGTGAGCCAGTGAGCTTTGGCAAAGGCGATTTAGTCACTTTTCCAGCAGGCATGACCGCACAATGGCAAGTGATTAAGCCACTACACAAACACTACCATTTGGATGGCTCAAAACTTTGCCAGATTTGGCGCAGAGTTAAATTAGCGTTGAAATTGAAATAAGAAAAATTATCACCCAGCTTTTCTAAACGTAAGATTAATTCTACGTTCACCAAAAGCTGGGTGAACTGCAGCTTTAATTGGCAACACGCCGTGAAAGCGCAAGCGCGATTCACCACCCCACACCAATACATCACCATGATAAAGCGGTAGTTTCAGTGCTTTATCACTGCGCTTAAAACCACCTATTTGAAACATGGCCGGGACGCCAAGTGAGACTGACACGATAGGTTGGGTAAAGTCTTGTTCGTCTTTATCTTGGTGCAAGCCCATTTTAGTGTTTGGTTGATAGCAATTTATTAAGCAAGCGTCTGCTTCAAAGTCAGCAAACCCTGCTGTTGACGCAGCATGCTGGGCCAGCTGTTTAAAACTTTCCGGCATCGCTGGCCATGGCTTATTGCTAAGCGGATCAACGGACGAATATCGATAGCCTTTTTTATCAGATATCCAGCCCAACTGACCACAGTTGACGGTTGTCACGGACATGGGAAACCCGCTTGGGGTCATCATTTGACGCAGCGGTGCGGTTTGAATGACTACGTGCAGATCATTAAGCAATTGATTTTCAAATGGCGTAACAAATTCAGATAACAAATAAACGTCTTTGAGGATTTCTAGCTTTTTGAGTGGTTCAAATAAGTGCATGCTTTAAATTTGTGTCCAGTAATTAACCCGTTTGATAGTGACATATCGTTATAATTCAATCATGAATAGCACAGATTTTTATGCCGATGCTGAGCAGTTTTTAATGTCCATCGATGCAGATTGGAAAAACTTAATTGCTACCGTGGGCAGATGTGAATTTACCCCACAAGCCGAGCGTGAGCCTTATGAAGCACTAGTGCGGGCAGTCGCTTATCAGCAGCTAAGTACCAAGGCGGGCAATAGTATTTTTGGTAAGTTTCTACTGCATTTTGGCGGGTTTCCGAATCCTGAGCAATTAATCAGCGCTGAATTTGATGATTTACGCGCTGTTGGTTTCTCGGGCAGAAAAATTGAAACTATCAAAGGGATTGCGCAGGCAAGCTTAATCGGCTTAATACCTAGTCGCGACCTTGCAGAGCGCATGAGCAACGAGGCACTGATTGAGCAACTGGTAACATTGAAAGGCATAGGCCAGTGGACAGTAGAAATGATGCTGATGTTCACCTTGCGGCGCATGGACATTTTACCAGCCGATGACTTAGGCATTGTGGAAGGTTACAAGCGGCTTAAAAAATTAGATGTTGCGCCCAAGCGCAAACAAATGGCAGAAATAGGTACCGCCTGGAGTCCGTACCGCAGCGTTGCTAGCTGGTACTTATGGCGCGTGCCGAAGTAAGTGCTAACTTTTAACAAAAGGGTTAGTGCGCCTAATCTATATCGGCAGAATCGCACTAGGTCAACGACGACTCATCGGTAAAACCTAAGTTTTACTTACTGCCTTATTCACTGCACTAACAACTGTTATTCTACACTCGACTGTTATTCTACACTGCACTTTCTAAGCCGCGTGGGGTTTGCATTTATAATGTGCGCCATGGACATTTTCAAATATCACAATTACGCATTTGTTAAACTTTTAGCTTTTCGGATTCAAATCTCTCTCGCTTATCAAATTATGGCAGTGGTGGTTGGCTGGCATATTTATGAACTCACACGTGACCCACTGGCACTTGGGCTCATCGGTTTAGCCGAAGTGATTCCTTACTTTGCATCGGCACTGTTTGCGGGACATGCGGTTGACCATTTTTACACCCGACGTGGCTTTGGCATGCTTGCAGCGTTTTTATTGCTGATAAACACGTTCACACTTACATCGCTCGCTTTGGGGTGGTTAAGTGGCGATGCATCGCTGTGGATTTATGGCTCTGTGATATTTACCGGCTTTGCACGTGCTTTTATTGCACCTAGTTACAACACACTATTTGCCATTATTTTGCCGCGAAAAGACTTTGCACGCGCCGCGGGCATCGGCACCACCGCGTTTCAAGCTGGCTTGGTGTTAGGGCCGGCAATAGGCGGCATGTTGGTTGGATTTGCAAGTAAAGCGGTGGCTTATGGCGTTTCAGCAACGCTATGTTTAGGTGCCATGGCCGCCATGTTTGCGCTGAAAATCAAGGAGCCAAAAAATACTGTGAGCATTCCTGTCATCAGCAGCATCAAGCAGGGCTTGAGTTTTGTATTTAGTAATCAAGTGGTGCTCGGTGCCATGTCTTTGGATATGTTTGCCATTTTATTTGGCGGTGCAGTTGCGATGTTGCCGGCTTTTATTCATGACATTTATCATTTAGGGCCTGAGAGCTTAGGCTTGTTGCGCTCCGCACCTGCCGCAGGTGCTATTGCAGCAGGCATTTGGATTACGCGCCACCCTATCAATCTGCATGCAGGGCGTTGGTTACTCAGCTCTGTGGCTGGCTTTGGCTTATGCATTATCGGTTTTGGCTTGAGCAACAGTTATTGGGTTGCCGCAATGCTGTTATTGCTATCTGGCATTTTTGACGGGATATCTGTGGTGTTGCGTCAAACCATTATGCAATTGGCGACACCCGATCACATGCGTGGCCGCGTTTCTGCCATCAATGGTATTTTTATTGGTTCATCTAATGAGCTAGGCGCATTTGAATCAGGCACTACTGCAAGGTTAATGGGTTTGATTCCGTCGGTCATCTTTGGCGGCGTGATGACTTTGTCAGTAGTGGGCATCACCAGCAAATTTGCACCTAAGTTGCGTAATTTACAATTACATCAGCTGCATTAAAACGATTAGGCCATGCGTGATTTAGACGAATTATTTGCAACATTGGCTAAATCCAGCTTCAGAGCAGGCTTTAAGCTGAACGCAAAAGACTTGGCGTATTTGCAGCAAAAAGGCATTTCGACCGTGCTAGACCATGCCGAAGACTTTATTAAAACTCGGCTGGCACCGGCGATTATTGATAATGATGGCAAACAAACGCCGATGCGCGGGCATCCGGTATTTGTTGCGCAACATGCCACCGCTTGTTGCTGCCGCGGCTGTTTACAAAAATGGCACCAGATAGCGCCGGGGCGCGAGCTCACATTAGCCGAGCAAGCTTATATTGTGGTGGTGCTGGAAAAATGGCTATGCGAGTGCTCTAACAACAACCCTTAACCGTAAGTACCATCTACTCTAGGTTTGCATAATATCGGCGTATAAACCAACAAAAATAGCGCGAAACCCATTATCCAACACACGCCTGAAATCATTATCCAAGTGGGGTAGTGGCTAATCATCAGCAGCGGCAATACGATTCTAAACACAGCGCTGAGCACAATGAGTGCAAACGCCAATTTCATCCAGGGTGACAGCGCTTTAATATCGCGGCCGCTATGCCCCAGCGCTACACGCGACATCATGCTCAAGGTCATTAAACCGATACCGCCTATGGTAAACAGGTGCAGCATTAAAACAGCAGCAATGCCGAGCTGGGTTTGCAAACCATAGATTAAAAAACCCAGGTTAATCAGCCAAGAAGCCACATACAAACTCCACACCAAAGGCACTCGCCACAAGGCAGGCGTGTGCCAGTTGTAAAGGCGATATCCGTTTAGTGCAAACAACGCCAATGCCAACCACGATGAAATGCCTGCCACATGCACGAAAATCTCATTGAGAAACAGCGCAAGAAACACCATCAAAATGCTGATATCCAGCCATTTATACTGTCGTAATTGAATCTTTTCCGTAACTAAGTGTGCCACGCCCCGTTCAATAAAAAACGGAATGACACGACGCCCTATCATTAAAATCAGGCTGACAAAAACAAACAATACGCCGTTAATTGCATACAGCATGCCGCCATCAAGCAGGCCAAAGCTACCAAGATAAAATACAATGTTGCCGACCCATAACAGCAGCACTTTGCTTATCACTGCTAATTGTGGCCATTGCTTGGCTTTGATGATGGGTGTAGCAATCGCGAGTATCAGCAAAAAGCCAAATAGCAGGTCTGCTATGGCAGCCCATGCTAACAAGTTTGTGCCAAATAAAAATAGCACGCGCGCCACACACCACAAGGCGAACAAACCCAATAAAGGTTTGCCATGCAAGGTTTGCACACCAGTCCAGTTTTTAACTGCGGTCAGCAAAAAACCGCTCACTACTGCCATGCCGTAACCATAAAGCATTTCGTGCGCATGCCACTGGCTGGGTGAAATATGGCTGATTTCCACTAACCCGGGTAAGTGATAAATACCAAGCCAGCTAGCAATAGACAGCATGGCAAATACACCAGCGCCCAGAAAAAACGGTCTGAATCCTAAATTAAACAGCGCAAAACCTGTGAGCTGTTTTGCCTTACTCATTTGAATCTGCACTACTGCCATCACAACCTCGCTTTGCTCAACCGCCGATAAGTGCATCAGCACTGCTGTACTTTATACTTTTTTCAAGAACTCTGCTTTGAGCAAAAAATTACCCGAATCCGTTTTGCAATCAACGCCGTGATCACCGTCCACTAATCGAATGCTTTTCACTTTTGTGCCCATTTTAAGCACCGTAGATGAGCCTTTAACCTTGAGATCTTTAATCAGCACCACAGCGTCGCCATCGCTTAGCACGTTGCCGTTGGCATCTTTCACCACTTGTGCTGTTTCGTCGGGCTCAGTTGCGGCAATTGGCCACTCATAACCACAATCTGCACATACATAATTTGCGCCATCAGGATAGGTATGTTGAAGTGTGCATTGTGGGCAAGCAAGAATATCTGACATGGTGTCTCCATAAAAAATTAAGCGAACCGCCTAATGGTACTGCACATTAAATTAATCCCGCTTGCGCTAAATCAGCTTTTCAAAAGCTTCAGCAGTAAGAGGTTTCGAATAATAATAGCCTTGCGCCCGCTCACAGCCGCATTGCTGCAAAAACGCCACCTGCTCCGCATTTTCTACGCCTTCGGCAATCATGTGCAACTTCAGACTCTTTGCCATCAGTACGATAGTGCGCACCATGGTCGCATCGCTCGGGTCGGTGGTCACATCGCGTATAAAACTTTGGTCAATTTTGAGTTGCTGAATCGGAAAGCGTTTTAAATACGACAATGACGAATATCCTGTGCCAAAGTCATCGATGGAAATCGTTACCCCCAGCGCAGCCAGCGCATGTAAGGTTGTGAGTGCTCGCTCAACACCTTGCATTAAAGTACTCTCTGTCAACTCAATATCGAGCATAGCAGGCGGCACCTGATACTTATTCAATAGATCAGTAATTTGCACTAATAAGTTAGTTTGCCCGAACTGTATCGCTGAAAAATTCACTGACATTTGTATCGCCGCCCGACCAGACTTGCGCCATACATGACATTGCTTAATCGCCTGTTCCAGCACCCAATCATTAATTGAGGCAATCAAGCCGGTTTCTTCTGCCAGCGGTATGAATTTTTCTGGGTAGACTAATCCCAGTGTAGGGTGCTGCCAGCGCACCAAGGCTTCGCAACCAGTAATTTTGCCATCGATTAAATTCACTTGAGGCTGATATCGGATACGCAGCTCATTACGCTCCAACGCACCCCGCAGTGCAGTTTCAAGCTGCAAGCGCTCATAAGAGCTGGTGTTCATGGCCGCATCAAAATGCAAAAAGCGATTGCGGCCACTGGCCTTGGCCTGATACATCGCTACGTCAGCATACTTCACCAAGCTTTCAACATCTTGCGCATGTTCGGGATAGCTGGCGATACCAATGCTAATCGTAATGCGCAAATCGTGCTGCTCAATCACGAAAGGTTGTAACACATATTGCAAAATATTTTCTGCTATCAAAGCTGCCTCAGCGCCTGTAGCATCCGGTAGCACAACGACAAACTCATCACCGCCTTGGCGCGAAACTGTGTCTTGTTCACGAACCGATTGCTTAAGACGCTCGGCAACGATTTGCAGCAACTGATCACCAATGCCATGCCCCAAGGTGTCGTTAATCTGTTTAAAGCGGTCGATATCCAAAAATAATAAAGAAAGCGCGCATTGCTTGTGTTGCGAATGAATGAGCGCTTGCGCTAGCCTGTCGTTAAACAATATGCGATTAGGCAAGCCAGTTAACACATCATAATTGGCCAGTTGCAAAATACGCTCTTCCGCTGATTTACGCTCGGAAATATCGCTAAAAATTGCCAGATAATTCATCACCGCGCCCTGGTCATTTTTAACACAAATGATAGTGAGTGCCTCGGGATAAATCTCACCATTTTTGCGTTTATTCCATACCTCACCCTGCCAGCTGCCGTCTCTCGCAATCTCACTCCACATGGCCTGATAAAACCTGCTATCTTGCCGACCAGAAGCAAGCATTTTAGGATTAACACCCAATGCTTCAGGGGCGGAGTAGCCGGTGATTTCGGTAAAACTTTTATTCACAGAAATAATTCTGCGCTCTGCGTCGGTGACTATGATGCCCTCTTTGCTGAATTCAAATACAGTTGCGGCCTGCTCTAACTTGATGGCTGCCAGATGCTGCTGTGTTTCCCGGTCTATGTTCTCTAAAGCAAAAGTGACATCGTTGGCTAAACCACTCATTAAACCTATTAACTCTTGCGTAAAGAAATTAGGCTCTACCGAATACACTGCGATACAAGCATACACTTTGCCAGCACGAAACAATGGAAAAGCTGCCACCGAATTAAAACCATGTTGTGAAGCCACGCCATGCCAATAAGCTTCGGTGTCTTGTAAAAAATGATTAATAAGCTGATAGGTGCCGGTTCTCAGCACCTTTGCAACTGGACCACGGCTCTCCTGCTTAGATGCATCCAGAGAAATTTTAACGTTATCCAAATAAGCTGTAGATACACCGCCATAGGCAACTTTCTCTACGCAGTCATCCTGCCCCGGAACGCCTATCCATGCCAACTCAAACGGCACCCGATTGGCTAAAATTTGGCAAATATTACTTAACAGCAACGATGGGTTTTTTTGCCTGACGATAATTTCACTGCTTTCAGTCCATGCCGCATAAAGACGATTCATGCGGCTTAACTCACGCTCTGAATAACTCAAAGTATCCAGCATGTGATTAAAACGTTTACCGAGCTGCCCCACCTCATCATGTGCCACCACTTCTGCACGCACATCGCGCTGGCCTTTTTCGATCGACAAGGTCACCTCAGTGAGCTGATAAAGTCTGCGTGTTAAACGCCATGCTAACAAAGCAGATAAAAGAAAAGACGCTACTAGTGCGAATAATGAATAATTGACTCCCGTCCATTTCAACTGCTGCAAATTGCTGTTAGACAAATCTCGCTTTAACTCAACACGCGCCCAAGCACCAGACTTTGCATCGGATGCAATTGGTATGGCAACATCAACCAATGTCAGGTTGTTAGCCAAAATATTTATCTCGTGTTTGGGGCTAAATTTAAACCACGCCAGCTTGGTGCTAATATCCGTTTGCTTACCAACACTGCCGCTAGCAGCTAGTAGCTCGCCCCGTGCCGATATCAGCATGGCGGATTTAATATCTGGCAGCTTGGCAAAACCATTAAGTATTTTTTGCAAACCTGGGACATCGTTGGCCAACACCAAAGCGCTGCTGCTGGCAGCTAGCGCAGTTACCAAGCCAATTGCACGCTCAGTATCTGTTTTATACAAAAACTCTTTTTGGTGTACATACATCACACAGCTAAAACTTAGCATGACCAAGATAATGAGCAAACCGAACGACAGCAGCAACTGGCGACGAATGGAATGACTCCAAAACGCGGTAATATACTGCCATAGCGTTTTGGCATTACTTTTTAGCAAGCTCATCGTGCATCAAGCACTAGAACTGAGACGGACTTTATCCTCACGCTCACCATGCACCCCCACGTAAAATATAAATGCAGTTTTTTATTGGCAGTCTTTGCTGCGTCGGCGCATTTTATGCGCAAGTGCGCAGACGCAATTTGCGCTATGTCATGTGATTGTTAATCAATGCTCAGAGTAGGGATTTATAAACATAAATATTTATAAGCTAAGACATAACAGGATGGAAATAACATGATAGGGATATTAATGGCTGCGGGGTTTTCGCGGCGTTTTGGGGCGAGCAATAAACTCATGCATGCCTTGCCTGACAAAACCCCGATGGCACTGGCAGCTGCACAAAACTTAATTACTGCCGTACCGCTGAGTATTGCAGTGGTGCGCGCAGAAAATACGGCGCTCGCAGACATGTTGCGCCAAGCAGGATTACATATCGCGTTGTGCACTGAAGATGAACAAGTGATGGCAGACAGTCTGGCTACAGCCATCCGCTATGCAGCTAATTTTACTGAAGCAAAGCATGGTTTCGTGATCGCATTGGCAGATATGCCCTACATCAAACCAGCTAGCATCAGCGCAATAGCTCACGCAGTGAGTTGCGGGGCTGGAATTGCCATACCTACTTTTAACGGGCAGCGCGGTCATCCAGTGGGGTTTGCTGCAAAGTTTCGCAATGAGCTAGCGCAAGTATCAGGTGACGAAGGTGCGCGCGCCGTTGTAAAAAGACACGCACATGCGGTGCAGTTAATTGCTTGTGATGACGCGGGGATTTTAGCGGATATTGATACGCCCGCAGATTTGGAATCACTCCCGCAAGCAAGTTAAACTTAAGAACTAACAGAAGCGAGATTTATTTCGAGAACATTATTTAATTCTTCGCGAAATAAATTTCGCTCCTACGTTAATTCGGGCAGATTGCAGCATTAACCATCGGTTTGCCTTGATGCATTGATAATGAAAGATTTAATGCCCGCACTTGAATAAGCTCTGCCAATATCGATACTGCAATCTCTGCCGGGGTACGGCTACCAATTGCCAAGCCTACCGGCCCACGCAAAGTGGCAATTTCTGACTCGGTTAAATCAAACATACGCATGCGTTCGCGGCGCTTTTGCTGGTTTTTCTGTGAGCCTAGTGCGCCCACATAAAAGGCGTTGGATTTTAGCGCTTCGAGCAAAGCCATATCGTCCAGTTTGGGGTCATGCGTCACCGCCACAATCGCCGTGTAAGCATCGGCTTGCATGTCTAACACCACATCGTCCGGCATGCCGTAAACCCAGTTTGCACCTTCCACATGCCACTCAGCACGCATGTCTTCGCGCGGGTCGCAGATAAACACGTCAAAGTCCAGCACTTGTGCCATGCTCGCCAGCACCGAACCCAACTGATTGGCGCCGATAATCAGCAAGCGCCATTGCGGGCCAAAATAACTATGAAACCAGCCCTCATCAATACGCGGCAATCCTTCTGGCTCAACTTCCGCAAGACGAACTTTGCCAGTGCTCATATGCACAGAACGCCGAATAAATTTACGTTCAGCCATGCCTTGTAGCAACGATTTTAAGGCTGCGCTATCTTGCAATGGCTCGACAAATATCTGTAAACGGCCACCACACGGAATGCCAAAGCGCTGTGCGTCATCGTTGCTCACGCCATATTCAATCACTGTCGCAGTTTGCGGCAGCGCATGATTGCGCGCTTTGTCAGCTAAATCATCTTCTACACAGCCGCCAGAAACTGAACCAATTAAATGGCCATCAGCGCGCACCGCGAGCAAAGCACCGGGCAAACGTGGCGCAGAACCCCAAGTTTGCACGACGGTGAACAAATGCACTTTAAAGCCCGCGTCTAGCCACTCGGCCGCACGGGTGAGTACTTCCCAATCCAGTGACTTCAACGTTTACGCCAATTGGTCTGCAATAGGCAAACTGCGAATGCGCTTACCGGTAGCGGCAAAAATAGCATTGGTCACAGCTGGTGCTAGTGGCGGCACGGCGGGTTCGCCCACGCCGCCCATTTTTTCGGTGCTAGGCACAATATGCACTTCTACTTTTGGCATATCTGCCATGCGCAACACGTTGTAGTCATGGAAATTTGACTGCTCTACCATGCCATCTTTAAAGGTGATTTTACTTTGTAGCGCTGCGCCCAAACCAAATGCAACCGAAGACTCCATTTGTGCGACCAGTGAATCAGGGTTCACTGATAAACCACAGTCAATCGCACACACCACACGATGCACTTTTACTGCGCCTTTGTTCACAGAAACCTCGGCAACTTGCGCTACATAACTGCCAAATGACTCATGCACGGCAATACCGCGGAACACGCCTTTAGGCAAGGGCTTACCCCAGCCAGCTTTTTCTGCCGCTAAATTAAGTGCCGCCAAATGACGCGGATGATCTTTTAGCAAGGTGCGGCGATATTCCAGCGTGTCTTTACCTGCGGCATGCGCCAGCTCATCAATCAAGCTTTCCATCACAAACGCAGAGTGGCTATGGCCTACAGAGCGCCACCACAAAACCGGTATCGGTGATTTTGGCGTATGCAAACTGACATGATGATTAGCAACGCCTTTCACATAAGGTGAATCTGCCACGCCTTCAACTGAAGTGGCATCCACGCCGTCTTTAATCATGAACTGCTCAAAAGGCGTGCCCACCATAATGGACTGACCTACTTCCACATGCTGCCAGCTGCTGGGCATGCCATCTTCTGCTAAGCCAATTTTAGCTTGGTGCAGAAACATTGGTCGGTAGTAGCCACCTTTAACATCATCTTCACGGCTCCACACGGTTTTTACCGGCACACCTGCCGCTTTGGCTACTTGCACCGCTTCTGACACAAAATCTGCTGCCGGGTTAGCGCGGCGGCCAAAACCGCCACCTAAAAATACTGTATGGATTTTTACCTGCTCTGGTTTTAAGCCTAATATTTTAGCGGCGGCTTGCTGGTCGGTGGTTTGCATTTGCGTACCAGTCCAAATTTCGCAACCATCATCGCTAATTTTGACGGCGCAGTTGAGCGGCTCCATCGGTGAGTGCGCCAAAAACGGTAACACGTATTCCGCTTCAACTATTTTAGCTGGCTTCGCGGCGTTTACATCGCCGGCTTGCGCGGCTGTAGCACCTGGCCTAGCTGCCAACTCGCGATATTGTGCAAGCATGGCTGGCGTATCTAAACTAGCACCCGCGCCCAAATCCCACTCAACTTTTAGTGCATCACGGCCTTGTTTGGCCGCCCAATAATGGTCAGCAATCACCGCCACACCTGTTGGCACTTGCACCACATTTTGCACGCCTTTAATTTGCTTGGCAGCGCTTGCATCGTATGATTTGACGGTACCGCCAAACACCGGCGAACGTGCCACCATGGCAATTTTTAAGCCATCAAAATGAATATCCTGGCCAAAAATAGCAGTGCCGTTGATTTTTTCTGGGCCATCCAGGCGTTTGGTCGCCTTGCCGATAATTTTCCAGTCTTTAGGCTGTTTGAGTGTCACGGCTTTGGGCGTATCGAGGCCAGCCGCACGTTCGGCCAGTTCCCCATAGCTGATTTTCTTGTCGCCACTAATCACAAAGCCATCTTCAGTACGCAAAGTTTCAGCAGCAACGCCAAACTCTTCAGCCGCGGCCGCGACCAATAAGGCGCGGGTTAATGCGCCCGCCTGACGATAACGGTCAAATTCTGACCAAGTGGTAGAAGAACCACCAGTGATTTGAATGCCATACGCAGTATGCACATATTCCGGTGCTGCCTTGGCATGTTCTACCTTAATTTTGCTCCAGTCAGCATCTAGCTCTTCAGCGATTAACATGGGGAGCGTAGTCCAAATACTTTGCCCCATTTCACTGTGCGCGAGCATCACAGTAATGGTGTTATCGGTACCTATGCGTAAAAAAGCATTCGGTTCAGGCAACTTAGCTGCGTCTTTATTGGCGACATCTTGTGCGCCCGGCAGTAAAAAACGTTTGGCTTGCGGAATACTAAAGGCAATCACCAAGCCACCCACCACCAGTGCGCTGGCTTTGATGAAAGTACGTCTAGAAATATTTAAAGGGGCAGTCATGTTCAGCTCCTTAAGCTAATTTTTCAGCGGCTGCGTGAATCGCAGCGCGTATGCGAGGGTAAGTACCGCAACGGCAAATATTGCCGTTCATGGCGGCATCAATATCCGCATCGGTTGGTTTTTTATTATTGGCTAGCAAGGCGGTGGCCGCCATAATTTGGCCTGACTGGCAGTAGCCACATTGCACCACGTCAATTTCGCCCCAAGCCGCTTGCACTGCCTGCCCCACTTGGTCGTTTTGAATCGCTTCAATCGTGGTGATAGTTTTGCCTACAGCTGCCGCCACTGGTGTGACACAGGAGCGTATCGGCTGACCATCTAAATGCACAGTGCAAGCACCGCATTGCGCCATACCGCAGCCAAACTTGGTACCCGTGAGATGCACAATATCGCGCAGCGCCCATAAAATGGGCATGTCTTCAGGCGCATCAAGCTGATGCTGTTTACCGTTAATGTTTAAAGTAATCATAGGATGATCTCTTAAGTAGTTTCTGAAATTGTATTAAATTCGAGCTTACAAGCAAGTGGCTAAATGCGTCACTGGTTACTGTAAACAAATTTGTTTGCATTTGCATGACGCTAAACAACATCGCATTAGCCACGCATCTGTTCTGGTTTTCGCAACGGTTCAAGCAGATGTGACAAGCCATTATGGTCAATCTCTTGCATGAGTTGTATTAAGCGACCCAACTCTCCCGCAGGAAAGCCCTCGCGCGCGAACCAGTTTAAATATTGCCCGGGCAGGTCGGCAAGCAGGCGGCCTTTATATTTGCCATAAGGCATGATGTGAGTGACGAGACGTTGCAAGTCTTCTGGGTTCATGTGCGCTATTACTAATCAAGCCCGAATCAATAAAGGCCGGCTATCAATTAAATTTAGATTCAATTGTAACGCTTTAAACTGGTTTGGCTAGTCAAATTAGCCTCTCATAAGTAAATTAAATCTAAACAAAAAGGCACACTAAAAGTGTGCCTTTAACCTACGAACTACAATGATTAGCTAACCGAATTTAGCGTTTATTGTTTTGACGATCGCCGCCTCTATCACTACCACCTCGACCTCTATCACCGCCTCTGTTATTCATCTCACCGCCATTGCGTCCTTGTTGTTTAACACGTTCTTGTGTGTCGGAGCCGCGTGGCACATCACGATTATTTTGTGAGCGTCCCGCATCTTGTGGCCCACCATCTCGTGGATAGCCCTCACCCGCGCGGTTACCTTGGTTACCAGGTGCCTGATCAGGGGCTCTACCGCGATTATCACGATCTGGCTGCCCTCTGTCACCACCGTTGTCTCTGTCGTATCTGTTGTCCCTGTCGCCTCTGTCGTCTCTATCGTTTCGATTGTCTTTATTGTCTCTTTCGTTACGATAGTCTCTGTCATCGCGATTGTCTCTGTCTTTCCAATCACCTCGGTCATTTCTATCTTTGTCCCAATCACGACCCCAGCGCTCATCCCAACGCGGTGGCGCATCTGCACGCCATCCACGAAAGTAGGCTGGTGGCTGACGATAGTAACGCACTGGCACCCGCAACACATACATCGGCACATAGCGATATTCCACTATACCCCATGGTCCGTTATACCTGTTACTTGAGTACCAACGATCACTGCTGTATACCCAATATAAACCATCGTAGAAAAAATAATTCAGGCTGATACTTGGGTCATAATAAACCGGATATCCAGGCACCAACACCAAGCGCGGAGATACTGGTACGTGAATGCCAACATTCACCCCTACATGATCAGGGCGCGTGTTGTTAGTACACGAACTCAGCGTAACTACCGCCAATAAAGATAACAGCATCGTCAAATAGCGCATTTAAAACTCCTCATTGAGAATACGTATATTCTCATCACATAATCAATCATTTTATTATCCGGTATGCTACGAACTGCGCATACACGATTCAGGGTAATGCATTTACGGTCACCTTAATTCGTTGCACCTACATTCGTATTTAAGCGTCATAAGATGAACGTTCTTATCGAGTAAACGTTGACTGATATGCATGCCGCCATAGCCATAAGGGAAAGCCCCTAGGTGCTTGCACCCATTTACGCTGGCCTTGCAATTGATTAAATTGAACGCTTCGGTGACACGTAATTCCGAACCAACCATGAAGTGCCTTTGGTATGATTCGCGACTTCTCCCTTCAGTGTCACCGTCTTTTTTTGTGCGCTGCCGTTAATCGTTTCAAGCTTAAGCTTTGATTGTTTTTTGGAACGCCTCAAATTGCTTTACAGGCAAAGGCTTACTGAATAAATAGCCTTGAAACAGCTGACATCCGTGCTCTATCAAAAACGCCAATTGCTCTTCGGTTTCCACCCCTTCGGCCAGCACTTCCAAACCTAAGTTTTGGCCTAGATTAATAATCGTGTGCACGATACTGGTGTCTCTATCGGTACGAGAAATATCACGTACAAAAGATTGATCAATTTTCAATTGCCCCAAGGGCAGACGTTTTAAATAAGATAATGATGAGTAGCCAGTGCCAAAATCGTCCAAAGAGAACCCAACACCTATGGTACTTAACGCGTTCATTTTGATAATAATGTCTTCAACGTTATCAACCAGAATACTTTCTGTGAGCTCTAGTTTTAATTTTTCAGGGTTAATGCCGGTGGCCTTTACTAATTGCAGCACCTGCTCTACAAAGTCCGACTGTTGATATTGCCTAGGGCTGACATTCACAGACAAACTCAAATGGCTGGTCGCCGGATTGTGCGCCCACAGCAATAACTGTCGGCAAGCACTGGCTAACACCCATTCGCCAATTTGCAGAATCAGACCCGAGTCTTCGGCAAGCTGTATAAAGTCACTCGGCATGATTAAACCACGTTGCGGATGATGCCAGCGAATCAGGGCTTCCGCGCCTATTATCTGTCTTGCGCGATCTAGTTGTGGCTGAAAATACAGCACAAATTGCTGCTGCAACACGCCATTGTGTAAATCACCTTCCAACGCCACACGCTCACGTAAAAACGCTTCCATTTCCGGATCAAAAAAGCGATACGCATTGCGCCCGGAATCTTTGGCTTTATACATCGCCAAGTCGGCACGCCTGAGTAATTCATCTACCGTCGTATTAGCATCTTTGCCAAACAGCGTGACGCCAATACTAGGCGTAGTGTGGTGCGTATAGTTGTTCAAATAAAACGGCTCTTCGAAGCTGCGTAGTATTTTTTCGCACACGATTTTCACTTGCAGCGTCGCCTCGTCAGGATTTTCATCCAGCTTATCGACAATCACCACAAACTCGTCGCCACCTAGACGACTCACGGTATCGCTGGCACGTACACAATTTACAATACGCCGTGCAACCTCGATTAACAACATATCGCCTATGTCGTGGCCGTGCGTATCGTTCAACGATTTGAAGTTATCCAGATCAATAAACAACACTGCGCCAGATTGCTGATTGCGCACGCTTGCTGCCAAGCGCTGCTGCAAACGGTCGGTTAATAACTGGCGATTAGGCAAGCCGGTCATGGTGTCATAAAAGGCCAGCTGCTGAATTTTCAGATCCGATTGTTTGCGTTGCGTAATGTCGCGCATCACCGCAACCCAATGCGTATGCCAGCCAGATTCGTCACGTATCGGCACAATATCCTGCTCTAGCCAAATTTCCTCTGCGGATTTTTTATACTGTATAAGCTCGGCATGCACCGGCTGCGCAGCGTCTAATGCTTGAGCGATTCTAAGCAACTCAGATGGCTGCGTGTTCTTACCATGTAAGATATTGGGCGACTTGCCGATGACCTCATCACGGCTGAAGCCAGTAATTTCCTCAAACGCATCATTCACCAGAATAATGCGCTGACTGGTGACGTCTGCCGACTCCGCCTCAGTAATCATCACAATGTCGTTCAAGCGTGAAATACCGCTTTCTAATAAACGCAAATGCTCCTGTGCCTGATGCCGCTCAATTGCAATACCCAATATGTGCGAACAAGCGCCGACAAATTCCAGCTCGTCTTCTGCGGGCGTATGCGGTAGCTGGTGATACACCGCAAAAGTGCCCAACACTTGATTATGGCTAGAAAAAATTGGGGTAGACCAGCATGCACGCAAGTTGAAGCGTAAGGCATCTGCCCGAAATCTTTCCCACAATGGATTTTGCGCGATATCGGTAACAATCACGCGCTTTTTCTCAAAAGCGGCAGTGCCACAAGAGCCACAACTGCTACTGATTTCGACGCCATCTAATAACTGGAGATAGGCTTGTGGCAATTTAACCGCCACCCCGCCGCGTATATGCTGACCCGTGCTATCCATCAACATCACCGAGCACATACAGCGCGAAAACTGCATCTCGATAAGCGCCACCGTTTCTCTTAATATTTCTGCTAATGGCGCATTCGCGGCAATATGCTCAAGAATTTTATTTTGTCCGGTTTTGAATGCTTCCAGACTTTTGCGCTCGGTAATATCCTGAAATGAACCTTGCAACCTTGTAATATCGCCAGCAGCATCTCGCACCGGCTGGCCGATAGTCCGCACCCAAATACGCCGCCCGTTAGCGGTAAACTTCTCCAGCTCTAGGTCATAGCTCACACCTTCTTGCACGCATTTTTTAACAGCGCGCTCAATAATCGCCCTATGCTCAGGTGCAAATAAAGCGATTCCCTCTTGTGTAGTCGGCGAGTAACCTATGGGCATTTCATGAATCAATGCGACCTCATCGGACCAAGTCACTTTATTTGACTTAACATCCATAATCCAGCCGCCAAGACGCGCGGCATTACCAGCGATTTTAAGCAAATTCTCTGCCTGCTTACGGCGTTGAACTTCATCTTGCAATTCAACCGTGCGACTTTTTACCTTGCGCCGAATTTGTAAATTCCACAAAAAAATCAAGCTCATCAGCAACAGAGCAGCCACCAATAAAGCACCAACCCAGCGCAAAATACGCTGCTCCAACACACCACTGCTATAAATAAACCCATCCAAATTGTAGTCTTTAGGGATTAGATTCAAGTCAGCCATGCTATTGGCAATGGTCTGCCAGCGCTCCTGATTCATATGACCAAGCTCGACCACATCAGACAACACATACGGTCGCATCAAGCGCGCTTCGGTTTGCAGAATTTCTGCCGTGATGCCACGTGCGGCAACCCCGTTCATGCTGGCTATTGCCTGAGCCATTTCCTGCTGGTGACTAAAAGCGTACGCCCAGCCTTTTTTGGTAGCGCGCAAAAAAGCGTCTACGCGTTCTGGGTGCTTGGTAATTTCACGTTCGGTGGTAAATAAAGCATCACCATAAAAATCAACACCATATTTCTGGTTGCTGAGTATAGATGTCTCATACCCCATGGCTTCAAGCTGCACCGGTTCGGCAATCGCATAGGCAGAAACAGCGTCCACATGACCATTAATCAGATCTTGTAAATTCCAGCTGTGCGGCAAAATAGTGACTTTATCAAGGCTAATACCTTGCATATGCATCATGGCTTTAAATTGTGTTGCGCCTTGATCGTTGGAGAGCATAATGCGCTTGCCAATCAAGTCATTCGGCTTCACGATGTTGCGCTCGCGCAGACTGAGCAACACATAAGGAGAATGTTGAAACACCGAGGCAATCGCCACCACAGGCTTGCCCTGCGCACGCGCCAGCAAGATGTCCGAATCGCCTATGCCATAGTGTGCAGCGCCTGACAGCACTTTTTCGAGTGCGGGCGCATCCATCCCACCTTCGATAATTCTGACATCCAGATTTTCGTCTTTGTAGTAGCCTTGGTTTAACGCAGCGTAGTAGCCCGCAAACTGAAATTGATGATGCCATTTTAACTGCAAGGTAATGATGTCTTTGGCATGTGCGGTAGCAGATGACAATGCCATTGCTAATAGCGTTGCTTGAGCCGCTGTTAGCATTACTTTTTGCAAAATAAGCATAAAGTTAAACATGGTATTTAATTAGAAATTGCACTTGGATCATCATAACTCAGTATCAAGTATTAAACAGTTATGCTAAATAAATATCACTGTCACGCAACTGATTTACCATTTGCATGTTCCAAACTAGGTACTTGATAAATGTACTATAAAGCACCATCTAGTTGATAATGAGCTTATAGTCATATTATTAAAGATATGCCATCACAACACCAATAAGAATCGGTCACATGGATAACGCACTTGAACAAAAGCGCTTAAATGCGATTCAAAATCTAGAAATTTTAGATACTGCAGCGGAGTCTGACTTTGACGACCTGGTGAAGCTGGCCGCGATGATTTTTGAAGTGCCGATGTCTACAGTGACTATAGTAGATGCAGACCGTCAATGGTTTAAAGCTGCGGTTGGCCTGCCAGTTAAAGAAACGCCTAGAGCCATTTCGTTTTGCACGCATGCCATTGAAAAAGACGAGCCTATGGTGGTTGCAGATACTGCGCATGACGCACGTTTTGCGCAATCGCCCCTAGTCACACAAGACCCGCATTTGGGGTTTTATGCTGGCATTCCACTTAAAACTGCCGACAATCTAGCCGTAGGCACTTTTTGCATTATGGACAATAAGCCGCGCCAGCTAACAGCGCGACAACTAGATATTCTGAAAATACTGGCAAACCAAGCAACCAAACTCTTAGACCTGAGAATGGAGCGCAATAAATACCGCGACCTACTCATTGAAAAGGAGTTGATCAACCAGACATTAAATGAAACTGAACAGCGCTGGAAATTTGCCTTAGAAGGCGTGGGCGATGGCGTATGGGATTGGAACATCAATGATGATCAAGTCATTTTATCCAAAACCTGGAAACAAATGCTGGGTTACGCTGAACATGAACTCCCCAATAGTAAAGATACTTGGCTATCGCTGGTACACAAAGATGACGTAGATAAAGCGATTAAAAGCCTCAATCAATATCTGGAAAAAAAGACGGCAGAGTTCCGCTTGGAGCATAGATTGTTATGCAAAGATCAAAGCTATAAATGGATATTAACGCGCGGCATGGTGGTTGAAAGCAATAAAGACGGCTCGCCCAAACGCATGGTGGGTACGCATACCGACATTAGCAAACATAAAGAATCTGAAGACACCATTTGGCAACAGGCTAATTTTGACTCACTCACCGGTCTGCCAAACCGGCGCATGTTTTTTGACAGACTCAAAGAAGAAATTAAAAAATCCGCACGCAAGAAAACAATGTTTGCTTTGATGTTTATGGATTTAGATGGCTTTAAAGAAGTGAACGATCAATTTGGACATCAGGCCGGAGATGACCTATTAAAAGCGGTGACGCAACGCGTGTCAAAATGCATACGCGCTTCTGATACTTTTGCGCGGCTGGGTGGTGACGAATTCACGATTATTTTAAGCACTATTGACCATGCACAAGCCAGCAACATCATTGCTGAAAAAATACTAACCGCCATCAGTACGCCATTTGAGTTAGCAGCGGGTAAGGTCAGCATATCGGCAAGTATCGGTGTTTCCATATATCCACTTAACGGCACCAGCAGCGACAAACTGATTAGCATTGCAGATAGCGCGATGTATGACGCCAAAGCGCAAGGTAAAAACTGCTGGGTTTATGCAGCATCGTGACTAGCCACGTTAAGCCTAGTGCCAATTCAACATTAAGCTAGTTTTGACAACAGTGCTTCAAAATCAGCGATCGGCAACGGCTTACTGAAATAATAGCCCTGATAATGATCGCAACTGTTTGCTATTAAAAATTCCAGTTGTTCTGCGGTTTCTACGCCTTCTGCAATCACCTTCAGCCCCAAGCTGTGTGACATGGTAATAATCGTTTTCACCAGCGCCCTATCATTGAGATCTTCGTGAATGTCACGGACAAAAGACTGATCAATTTTCAATTGGTATAAAGGTAGTCGTTTCAAATACTGCAACGATGAATAACCGGTGCCGAAATCGTCTAACTCAAATCTAACGCCGATTTTTTTGAGTTGATTCATTCTGGTGATCGTCGCTTCAGAGTCTTCCAGCAACATGCTTTCGGTAAGCTCTAAGTTAAGTAAATTGGGGTTAATCTGGTGGCGCGCAATTGTAGACTCGATTTGTTGCACGAAATTAGGCTGATGAAACTGTTTAGCGCTGACATTGACTGATAGTTTGAGCTTGTTTTTTTGTGGATCTTGTTCCCAGGCCTTGAGCTGCTTGCAGGTGCTATCTAGCACCCATTGCCCAATCGCAAGAATTAATCCGGTTTCTTCCGCCAACGGAATAAAATTGGCCGGAGTAATTAAGCCGCGTTCCGGGTGTTGCCAGCGAATTAATACCTCTGCCCCCAATGCTTGATTCGCGCTATCAACTTGCAGCTGATAAAACAACTCAAATTGGTTTTGCTCCACCGCTACGCTTAACTCACGCTCCAGCTCGGTTCTGGCAGAAATGGCAAATTGCATTTTGGGGTCAAAAAAGCGTAAGGTGTTGCGGCCAGAGTTTTTTGCCTCATACATCGCAATGTCTGCCTGTTTTAACAACTCTTCAATACTGACATTATTTCCATCAAACAGCACTGCACCCATGCTGGCGCTACTGCGACACTGATGACCACCTAAATCGTAGCTTTGGCTCAAGGCATGCAGCACTTTCAGCGCACACGCTTCTACATCTGCAGCTGCGGTTAAAGACTCACTGTCCAAACCCTCTAGCAACACCACGTATTCATCTCCACCTAGGCGCGCCACCGTGTCACCCACACGTACACACTGGCTTAGGCGTCGTGCAACTTCTTGCAGGAAAATGTCACCGACGTCGTGCCCCAAGGTATCGTTAATATTTTTGAAATGATCAATATCCAAAAACAATAATGCACCTTTTTCGCCACTACGCATGGTGGCAGCTAAAGCCTGCGTCAGGCGATCTATCAACAGGCGCCGATTCGGCAAATGCGTTAGCGGGTCATAAAATGCCAGCATTTTAATTTCATCTGAGGCGGCTTTGCTCAGCGTAATATCAATCATGGTCGCCACATAGTTGGTCACCACACCTTGCGCATCTTTCACGGCAGAAATATTAAGCTGGCACGGAAAGACCTCGCCGCCTTTGCGACGGTTCCAAATTTCACCCATCCACGATCCATTGTGGTTGATGCTGTCCCACATCGAGGCATAAAAGTGCTTATCATGCCGCCCTGACTTTAATATTCTTGGTGATTTACCAATAGTAGATTCAGGGCTATATCCAGTGATAGCGCTGTAAGCGCGATTGACTCTGAGAATAAGATTATTAGCGTCAGTGACAAACATGCCTTCTTGCGACTCAAACGCAATCGCGGCAATACTGAGCTGCTGAGTGGCTGTTTTTCTGTCGGTAATGTCGCGCGAAATCATCACGAAACGTGGATTGTCGGCCGAGCTTTCTTCACGCTTGGCTACCGACAATTCAAACCAGCGTGTTTCATCTCCCACTGGAATTTCAATTTGCTGGCCTGACGACATACCGTGCACAGAAGCCTCATGCAAGGCGACCATACAAATTCCAGCAGCCGGCTGCGGCAAGACATCGGACACTTTTTTACCAATTAACTGTTGTGCTGGCAGCGCTAATAAAGATTCGTTTTTGGTGTGGTAACCGAGGTAGCGTCCTGCAATGTCTAATTCAAACAACACATCTGGAATCGCGTTTAAGGTACATTCCAAATCAGATTTAGTTTGGCGCAACTCATGTGTCATTTGCTGTGCCAACGACACGGCACGCTCACGGCCACTGCCCAGCAACCATATCAACCAGCCAAACAGCGCACTTAACAACACTCCACCTGCCACCAAAGGCATCAACTTGCTTGGCGGGAAACGTGCATCAAATTCGGGCAAAGAGCGTATGGTGACATCCCAGCGCTTACCACCGACATAGATGCTACGCGTGGTGTGAAGGTCGGTGTAATTTGTAGCGTTGCTAAATAAAGTTTCATTACCTTCACGTATTTCTATCGCCAAGTCTTTCTCTAGCTGGGTATACATGCTGGCCATAAAATCACTGATACGAAACGGCCCGCTAACCCAGCCGATAATCGCTTTTTGTCTGGCATCAACCGTATCTAAAGGTTTGTTGATATCGTAAATCGGCACGTACATCACAACTGCCGGAATATTTTTACCCTCATCTTGGATTAGGGTTAATTTAGAGCTTAATACCGCCACCCCTTGATCCCGCGCCTCGTATATCGCCAGCCTTATCTTGGCATTGGTTTCCAAGTCGTAACCCAATGCATTCAGGTTGCTACCCGTATGCGGCTCTATCAGTGACAGCGGCGCGTAGTTGGCACGCTCTCCTTCAGGTTTAATCCTGAAATCTTGATAGCCACGACGGCGCATGTCGTCCATGTATTGCGCCTTTTTTTCAGCCGGCACATGCAGCACCACGGCAACTGCCTGAAACCCCGGTACAGTTTGCGACATTTCTAACGCATCAATATAGTCGCTGTATTCGCTTCTTGAGACAAAGTCCGAGCTTTCATAAAAGCCCTTGATGCCTCGCAACAAGAGCTCAAAGCGTGACAGTCTGAGATGGATTTTATTTAAAACTTGATTGGCAGATTCGTTAAACACCTGATGGCGTTTATCGTTAGATTGATTATGCTCTTTGTACCAGTAGGCGGCAGTAAGCCCCATCATGAAAATGGTCACTACAACGGCAATTAAAGTAATTTGTCGATATCGTGTCAACATATCCAGTTCTTAAAGGCCGAACACTCTCAAATCCCGCATGCCTATTGGCTCAGCCATGAGTATATCGCATACCTATTAGATTACAGAAAAATCATTAGTCAGCTTTTAAACTAGTTTAGTTGTTACACATTACATGATTATTTACGCTCTGCCATACACCTTAATAATT
>NCHI01000014.1 GCA_002281815.1 Methylotenera sp. 24-45-7 | reverse complement strand
ACCGGAGCAAAATAATCTCCTACATGTTGCTGCAGCACCTGAATAGATTGTCCAAATGCGGTTAAATCTTTTTCCACCATAGCCGGCATCGCTTGCATCAGTACTTGCCGGCACAAATGCGCCGCCAAACTTTCAGGAAATATCGGCAAGTCATTAAAGGCCATCAGCTCTTGCTGCCCATGCACTCCGGGCTGGCCATTATCAAAAATCAGCAAAATACGCCATGCTTCAGGAAACGCATAGCGTGCCAATATCGGCGGCACTGTTTGCGAATCAGGCTTGGTAGAGCGGCCGCCATCAATAATTAACCCGCCCTGCTCAAATGCGGCGATTCCTATACCGGAGCGCTTGCCGCGGCCAGTAAGCTCGGCAATCTGCTGCGCAGATAAGCCCAGCTGAAATAAGTGACTTACAGCAGCCCCGACTGCCAGCGCGATTTGCGTGCCTGAACCTAGCCCCGCGTGTTCGGGTATATGCTGCTGTATATGCAGCTTAAACGCTGCCAAATCCATTTTATTCACTAACTGCTCAGCAACTGTTGCAACTTTAGCGAGCACGGTAGCTGGCACTGAGTCGGCAGCTGTGACAGAAAGTTGTTGTGCTGTATAAGCTTGCAACTGCAATGCAGGCGCTTGCAGACTTAAGCCTATGCTGCCGAACTTGCGACCCAAGCCGCCATTCAGGTCAAAAAAACCCATGTGTAGACGGCTGTTGCAATGCACTTGCACACGTTTAATCATTGCCAAACCAATAACTGGTTCAACGATAAATAACTTATGCGCAAGTATTTCTTATCAGGTTGAAAACTATACATAACGTTATTTTAGCTGACGTAGTGTGTTTTTCATACAATGCTTGCTAGCTGAGTGTATGCTGTCAGCAACAATAATGATAAAAAAAGAATTTAATAATTCTGCGCATTATCAGGTGACAACAACCGTATATTTAGGCAAAATAAGCCTTAATAAGAATAACTACATAATTCATTTCCCGCTGGCACAATCATGGCATCACCATGTTTCTCACTTGCTGCAATATGTTTTTGTAAGCGGATTTTGAAATAACTTATAACATTAATTATTTGTATGAAAATCTAAGGAACTATCATGTCATCCCACGTTATTCCATTTGAAAATTTACGCAATGTAGATGTACCTTCCGTAGGGGGTAAGAATGCGTCCTTAGGTGAAATGATTTCACAATTATCAGCAAAAGGTGTTCGTGTGCCGACCGGCTTTGCCACTACTGCCGACGCATACCGTGAATTTTTAGCGCAAAATGGTTTAGACGCTAAGATCAATGCCGAACTGGACAAACTTAACGTAGATGACACTCAGGCCTTAGCCATTTGTGGCAAACAAGTACGCGAATGGATTATGGCAGCGCCTTTCCCGGCGGCCTTAGAACAAGCCATCAAAGAAAATTACGAACTGCTGATTGCAAAATCAGGCAAAGACGCAACCTTCGCGGTGCGCTCATCAGCCACTGCTGAAGACTTGCCAGACGCTTCTTTTGCCGGACAACAAGAGTCTTTCTTGAATATTCACGGCTTTGAAAACATTCTGCATGCGATTAAAGAAGTATTCGCATCTCTATACAACGACCGCGCCATCTCATACCGCGTACACAAAGGCTTTGTACACGCTGATGTAGCCTTGTCAGCCGGTGTGCAGCAAATGGTACGTAGCGATATCGGCTGTGCTGGTGTGATGTTTACCATTGATACCGAATCAGGTTTTAAAGACGTGGTGTTTATTACTTCATCTTATGGCTTGGGCGAAACCGTAGTGCAAGGCGCGGTAAACCCTGATGAGTTCTATGTGCACAAACCAACTTTAGCGTTGGGCAAACCATCTATCGTGCGCCGCACCATGGGTTCTAAACTCATTAAAATGATTTTTAGCGACGCAACACGCGCTGGCAAAAGTACCCATACAGTTGAAGTGGATCCTGCTGAAAGCGACCGTTACTCACTTTCTAACGAAGACGTGCTGGAACTAGCTCGCTACGCCATGATTATTGAGTCACATTATGGCTGTCCTATGGATATTGAATGGGGCAAAAACGGCATCGATAACAAGCTCTATATTTTACAAGCACGTCCTGAAACCGTTAAATCGCAGCAAGCTGCTAACAATGTTACCGAAACATTCAAACTCAACAAACACAGCGAAAAACCATTAGTAGTTGGCCGTGCTGTGACACAAAAAGTGGGCGTGGGTCCGGTGCGTATTGTGCTTGACCCTGCTGATATGCACTTGGTACAACCGGGCGACGTACTAGTCGCTGACATGACAGACCCGAACTGGGAACCAGTGATGAAGCGCGCAAGTGCTTTAGTGACCAACCGCGGTGGTCGTACCTGTCATGCGGCGATTATTGCGCGTGAGTTAGGCATTCCGGCAATTGTGGGCGCAGTCAATGCAACCGACGTGTTGCGTGAGGGCGAAATTGTGACGGTATCTTGTGCTGAAGGTGAGTCAGGCTTTGTGTACCACGGTGCGATCGAATATGACGTGAACACCCAAGCCACCGCAGCGTTAAGCAAACCACCATGCAAAATCATGATGAACGTAGGTAATCCGGATATGGCGTTCAGCTTTGCACAAACCCCGAATGACGGCGTTGGTTTAGCGCGTTTAGAATTCGTGATTAACAACATGGTGGGCATACACCCGAAAGCTATTTTAAACGTAGATGCAATGCCGGCGGCTGTGCAAACTATCGTTAAAAATCGTGCGCGTGGCTACGCTTCACCTAAGCAGTTCTATATTGATAAAGTAGCTGAAGGCGTTGCAACCATTGCTGCTGCGTTCTATCCAAAACCAGTGATTGTGCGTACTTCTGACTTTAAATCAAATGAGTACAAAAAACTGGTGGGTGGCGAGATTTACGAACCAGACGAAGAAAACCCAATGATCGGTTTCCGTGGTGCAGCCCGTTACATGGCAGAAGACTTTAAAGAGTGCTTTGCGATGGAATGCATGGCCATGAAAAAAGTACGTGACGAAATGGGCTTAACCAATGTTGAATTAATGTTGCCATTTGTGCGCACTTTAGATGAAGCAAAAGCGGTAACTGAAATCATGGCGGCTAATGGCCTAAAACGCGGCGAAAACGGTTTGCGCCTGATTATGATGTGTGAGATTCCATCGAATGCATTATTGGCTGAACAGTTCCTTGAGTATTTTGATGGCTTCTCAATTGGTTCAAACGACCTGACTCAACTTACCTTAGGTATGGATCGTGACTCAGGTATTTTGGCCGACGGCTTTGACGAGCGTAACGATGCCGTAAAAGTACTGTTAAGGATGGCAATTAGCACTTGTAACCGTCTAGGCAAATACGTTGGTATCTGTGGTCAAGGCCCGTCAGATCACCCAGATTTTGCTGAATGGCTAGTGGCCGAAGGCATACAGTCTGTTTCTCTGAATCCGGATACTGTAGTTGCTACTTGGCAGCGCTTGACTAAAAAATAAGTCTCTGTAGGAGCGCAATTTATTGCGCGATGCAATAAATATTATGCGCGCAATAAATTGCGCTCCTACAAACAATACTTTTGTCATGATTTAGACAATCTGGATAACACCTATGATTAACCGCACAGCTTTCTTCATTTCTGATGGTACTGGTATTACTGCGGGTTCTCTAGGTAAGCTGCTGGAACACTTTCCGGGCACACATTTCACGCAAGAGCGTTTGCCATTTACCAACACGCTTGAAAAAATCAAACTTGCGCAAGAAGCCATTGCAAAAGCCACTGAAGTTGATGGCGGCAGACCGGTTGTCATCATGTCGCTGGGTGACTTGGTACTACGCAACACCTTGAAGCAGTCCGATGCTTACTTTATTGATTTATTCAGCACCTTTATTGACCCGTTAGGGGTAGAGTTAGATCAGCCACCACTCACTGGTGCCGGTATCGCGCACAGCGTGATGGGTAGCAGCTACAACGAGCGTATGGAAGCTGTTAACTTTACACTCAATCACGATGATGGCATGACCAATAACGGCTTAGAGCAGGCCGATGTGATTTTGATTGGCGTGTCACGCTGTGGAAAAACACCTACCAGCGTTTATCTAGCGATGCAGTTCGGTGTAAAAGCAGCCAATTACCCATTGATTCCGGAAGATTTTGAACGCGGTCATTTGCCTGAAATATTAAACAAGCACACTGATAAAATATTTGGTTTGACCATCAAGCCAGAGCGTTTGCACGCAGTTCGCAACGAGCGCCGTTCTGGTAGTTTTTACGCGTCGCTGGATAACTGTCGCAAAGAAATTGCCACCGCAGAAAACCTCATGCGCAATGCCGGCATCACTTGGGCAGATTCAACCAGCCGCTCCGTAGAAGAGTTATCAGCGATTATTATAGAAAAGATTAGACATCCGATTAAAAAGCTTTAAGTGCATACCAAAATAAAAAGGGAACCATTCGGTTCCCTTTTTATTTTACAAACACGGCAATGCTATTTAAGGCCTGCTTTGATTTTACTCATAATTTCAGGCGCATCCGGGCGCACATCACTGCTGTAGGCATAAACCTCTTTACCACCTGGCATCACCACATACTTAAAGAAATTCCATGACGGTGCTTGTCCAGTTTTACCAGCCAATTGCTTATAAAATGGATTAGCGTTCGCACCCGTTACCGAGGTTTTGGTAATCATTGGAAACTTCACTGAATAGGTCATTTTACAAAAATCACCAATTTGTTTATCTGAACTATATTCCTGTCTAAAGTCATTAGATGGAAAACCTACTACCAGCAAGCCTTTATCTTTATAGTTGCTGTACAAACCTTCTAAAGACTCAAACTGCGGAGTAAAGCCGCATTTGCTAGCCGTATTAACTACCAAAATCGGCTTATCCTGATAATCACACAAATTAATTTTGTCGCCTTGCAGCGTGGTAAATTGGTGATTGTAAAGTTCTGAACAAGCTGCATTCGCCATAGAAGTTACCGTTAGTAAAATAGATGAAAAAACCAGTTGTTGTAATGTCTTGCTAACATCCAGCTTTGAGAAATTTAAAGAATTATTCATGTTTACTCACTAAAATTTATTGCGTACTTGAGTCTAGACTATACAGACGCAATTAAATTCCATGCACATCACTAATGCTTAAAATACTCTACGACTAATACGCCAATCGCCGCCATCAACAAAGCGCCAAACACATGACTGCAAGTGTGCAAAGTAGCCATTAAGTATTCGTGTTTGTGCAACAAACTGAGGCTTTCACCAGTAAATGCAGAAAACGTAGTCAAACCACCCAAAAATCCTGTAGTGATAAACAATCGCAGACTCGGATTATCCAAACTACCAAAACCAATTAATCCAATCACTGCACCCATCAATAAGCCACCACACAAGTTGGCAAGCAAAGTACCAAGCGGGAAACTAGGTACCACGGCATTAAACACCAGCCCTAAGCCCCATCTGCACCAGGCACCAAGTGCAGCGCCGCCTCCGATAGCCATGGCATTACTAAAATTTAATACTGAATTCATATATTTAAGCCGCACCAAGTAGTTGATATAGTAAAATTATAAAGCTCACTACGCCCTAATCGCGCCTGCAGCAAGCTGCCTTCACCGAACTTTAGCGAGAAAACATCACCAATGAAAGTATTATTTGTCAGCTCAGAAGTTTTTCCACTCATTAAGACCGGAGGATTAGCTGATGTAAGCGGCTCCTTGCCAAATGCACTGCAAGGTTTAGGTGTTGATATTCGCATTCTTGTGCCTGGCTATCCTGCTGTTTTGGAAAACATAGGGGCACTAAAAACTGTGGCAGAGCTGGATCATTTGCCACACATTGGTGATGCGACCTTGCTGGAAGGTGTCATCCAGGACACACAAGTCAAAGTATGGGTGATTAAAGCACCTAGTTTATACGAGCGCGATGGTGGTCCATATGCAGATAAAACCGGATTAGAATGGGGTGACAATCCGATACGTTTTGGCGTGTTATCTAAAGTCGCTGCTATATTGGCGAGCGAAAAAACGCCAATTAAGAGCTGGCTACCAGACATCGTGCATTGTAATGATTGGCAAACTGGGCTTGCCCCAGCCTACATGTCGCTCACTGAGCACAGTAACGCAAAAAGCATCATCAGCCTGCATAACATGGCGTTTCAAGGCTGTTATCCCCCTAATTGGGTCGAGTCTTTAGGCCTACCCAGCAGCGGCTTTAGCATCGAAGGTTTTGAATATCACGGTCAGCTATCTTTTCTAAAAGCGGCTATTTTTTATGCGGATGCAATTTCTACCGTCAGCCCCCGTTATGCTAAAGAAATACAAACGGCTGCGTTCGGGTTTGGACTTGAAGGCTTACTCTCAAAACGAGGCGATGAAATCAAGGGTATTTTGAACGGGATTGAAACCGAAGAATGGAACCCTGCTACCGACAAATATTTAAGCCACACCTATAACAGTGAAAACTTACAAGGTAAGTTACAAGTAAAGTTAGCTTTGCAACGTGATTCAGGGCTCGATATTGATGCAAACGCACCCTTATTGGGCGTGGTAAGTCGGCTTACCCATCAAAAAGGTTTGGATATGCTGGTGCCGCACCTGCAATTTTTAATCAACCAAGGCTGTCAATTTGTACTGCTTGGCGGCGGAGAGTTGGCGATGGAAAAAGCCTTCGAAGAAATCGCTAGCCGCAATCCCGGTCGCGCCAGCGTCACCATAGGCTACAACGAACCGCTATCTCACCAGATTATGGCAGGCAGCGACATTTTCGTCATGCCATCACGCTTTGAGCCTTGCGGCTTAAACCAACTTTATGGCTTAGCCTACGGCACACCACCTGTTGTAAACGCTACTGGCGGCCTTGCAGACTCGGTAATAGACAGCAACCCTGCTCATTTAAAAGACAAAACAGCCAATGGCTTTGTGATGGTTGAAGCCAGCGCTGAGGGTTTGGTAGCATGCATACTCAGGGCAGTGAACATGTTTAACCATGACAAAAAAACTTGGCTACAAATTCAAATGAGCGGCATGCAGCAAAATTTAAGTTGGGATAAAAGCGCTCAGGAGTATCTGGCACTTTATAAAACATTGCTGTAATTTTTATCTTAAAAAACGGGAGGGAAAGATTGGCATACTTAATGCTTAATACTAATTGAGCAATATGTTTCTCCATTCTTGCTTTTCTCCCCCCCTTTGGGCGTCTTGACATGGACGCCCTTTTTTTTGGGGAAGATGTTTAAAATAATTGGCCAAAGATAAACGCAGATAAAAACGGATATCATCGAATAACCTCCCCCTTTGCAAAAGGGAGATTGAGGGGGATTTTAAATGACGACTATCGAATACTACTTAACAATGAAATGCTCACGATAATATTTAAGCTCATCTATCGATTCATAAATATCTGCCAGCGCAGTATGTTTGCTGGCTTTTTTAAAGCCTGAATAAACTTCCGGTTTCCAGCGGCGTGCTAGTTCTTTAAACACGCTCACATCTAAATTACGGTAATGAAAAAA
The DNA here is from genome assembly GCA_002281815.1 of Methylotenera sp. 24-45-7. Lineage (GTDB taxonomy): Bacteria > Pseudomonadota > Gammaproteobacteria > Burkholderiales > Methylophilaceae > Methylotenera. Next base: position 30,256 of record NCHI01000014.1, on the reverse strand, counting down.
ACTTTCTAGCTCTGGCATATATCGCGCCATGAAACGTCTATCTTGGCAGATAGAGTTGCCGCACATAGGCGATTTACCTGCTGGTACAAACTGCTTCAAAAATTCCATCATTTGCGCAGAAGCTTCTGCTTCAGTCACAGTAGAAGCTTTGACTTTTTCTATTAGCCCAGAGCGGCCATGTGTACCTTTGTTCCAAGCATCCATGCCATCTAGCACCGCATCAGTTTGATGCACCACAAATACCGGTGACTCTCCCAACACATTTAAATCAGCGTCAGTCACCACGGCGGCAAGCTCCAAAATACGATCAGTATCAGGCAGCAAACCGCTCATTTCCATGTCTAACCAAATTAAATTGTTCTGATTGCTAGTGTTGTTTGATGCGGTCATCATGATTTCCATTAAAATTAGCGTTATAAAGCAAACTACGTGAACCATCATATTGAAAATGCTTCACAATACATAATATTAACTGAAATCAATTTTACGAAATACATAAAGATGGCTTATACACTTACGTTTACTTTTATCACACTGCTCGTATTGACCACCGGCATACGCATTTGGCTGGGAAAACGTCATATGGCTTATGTGCAATCGCATCGCGCTGCAGTGCCAGCAGCTTTTAGCGGCAACATCTCACTCGAAGCGCATCAAAAAGCGGCAGATTATTCCAGTGCAAAAACCAGCCTAATAATTAGCGAAGCGAGCGCGCAAGCAGTTTTGTTAGCGTTGCTCACTGTGGGTGGCGGCTTACAACTGATTGATAATTTTTGGCGCGATATTTTGCCAGTGCAAGAAATTGCACGTGGCGCTTTGGTGATTGTGAGTGCGATGATTGTAAGCAGCTTGATTGATATCCCATTTGATTATTACAAAACTTTCACTGTCGATGAAAAATTCGGCTTCAATAAAATGACACGTAGTATGTTCTTTAGTGACATGCTCAAACACAGCATTGTGGGTGTCATTTTAGGTGCGCCTATTTTGTTTGCAGCACTATGGTTAATGCAAGGCGCAGGCAGTTATTGGTGGTTTTATCTGTGGGTGGTTTGGAGCGTATTTAACTTACTGATGTTGGCGGTTTACCCAACTTTTATTGCGCCATTTTTTAATAAATTCACGCCGCTCAAAGACGAAAGTTTAAAACAAAGAATTGAAACATTACTGACTAAATGTGGCTTCAAATCTCAAGGTTTGTTTGTGATGGACGGTTCTGCGCGTAGCAGCCATGGTAATGCTTATTTCACTGGCTTCGGTGCTTCTAAACGTGTGGTGTTTTTTGATACTTTATTGGAAAGACTGAACCCCGATGAAATTGAAGCGGTACTGGCACATGAACTTGGGCATTTCAGACATCACCATGTGATTAAACGTATCGCACTGATGTTCTTTGTGAGCTTTGTTGGCCTGGCTTTGTTAGGTTGGTTAATGAATCAAGGCTGGTTTTACAGTGGTCTAGGTGTTACCGAAGCAAGCAGTTACATGGCTTTGGTATTGTTCCTGTTAGTGTCACCTGTGTTCCTGTTTTTGCTGCGCCCATTAATGGCAAGTTATTCACGCAAAAATGAATTTGAAGCAGACGATTATGCAGCCAAACATGCAGATGCTAAGCATTTAGTTGAGGCATTAGTGAAGCTTTACCGCGACAATGCCTCTACGCTAACGCCCGACCCATTGCATTCAGCATTTTATGATTCGCATCCGCCAGCGAGTATTAGAATTTCAAAATTAGCGGCGTATACTAGCTAGGTCAGTCAACTTTAAGTTGCTTCAGTTGAGGAACGTGCCATGAAATTATACTTTTGGATTGCAACATTACTACTCGTTGCCAGCCATGCATCAGCCGAGCCATTCGCTGCAGCTGATGCCAAAGCGGGCAAGGCACTGGTAGATAAAAATTGTATTAGCTGTCATGCAGCTAGCTTTGGTGGCGATGGTTCTGCAATTTATACACGTGAATACCGCAAGGTAAAATCACCCAAAGGCTTGGTTGCACAAATTCGCAATTGCAATACTAATTTAGGCTTAAAGTGGTTTGAAGATGAAGAACTCAATGTCGCAAAATACCTTAACCAAACTTATTACAAATTCACAGAATAATTCAGCGTGCAATTAACACAAGCTGCGCAAGCAGAAAAACACTTGCAAGGCACTATTGTTGCAGCTTATGGCAAACGCTTTCAGGTTGAGCTAAACGATACCAAGCAGCGTATCAGCTGTGTCACCCGTGGTAAAAAAACCGACAGCGCCTGTGGCGATGTTGTCACTATCAAACTCACTGATAAGCATGAAGGCGTGATTGAAAACACGCTGCCGCGCACCACTCTGCTTTATCGCAGCAATGCGTTCAAAAGCAAGATGCTGGCAGCTAATGTCACGCAAATCATCATCGTGTTAGCTACACAACCAAGCTTTTATGAGGCGCTACTTAATCGCTGCCTAATTGCAGCAGAAGCTGCCGGTATCAAGGCACTCATCGTGTTGAACAAATGTGATTTAGCTGATAACGACAACGCCAAGCAAAAACTAGAACTCTACACGGCGCTCGGCTACCGGGTGTTACCGCTTTCTGCCAAAGAAGATATTTCGACTTTGCGCCCTTACTTACAAGGTGAAGCCAGTATTTTAGTCGGGCAATCTGGCATGGGTAAATCCACTATGATTAACGCCCTGCTGCCTAACGAATCGGTGCGTACCCAAGAAGTCAGCACCGTGCTTGATAGTGGCAAACATACCACCACAGCTGCGCACTTGTATCATTTAGATGATGAAAGCATCTTAATCGACTCACCTGGGCTGCAAGAGTTTGGTCTGCATCATTTAAGCACCGATGCATTGGAGCATGCGTTTATTGAATTCAGACCATTTTTAGGCAGATGCCGCTTTAACAACTGCAAACATATGCAAGAGCCGGATTGTGCGATTACCGAGGCTTTAGCCGCCAACAAAATATCTGCAGAGAGGTTGGCGATTTACAAACTGCTACGTGCTGAAATTTCAGGTTAACAGCATGACAACCGCATATATTTCGCATCCCGACACCCTGTTGCATATCATGGATGGCAGCCATCCTGAATCCCCTGCCCGTATCACCGCCATTAAAAATGCGCTGGTCAAACAGGGCTTATTTCAAAAACTTAAAACTTATGAAGCGCCTGTTGCCACAGACAGGGAATTGCAGCGCGTTCACAGCGCAGCTTATATTCAAAAAATACGTGCACTCTCCCCCAAAGCAGGATTAGTAAGACTGGATGCTGATACAGCCATGAGCCCTATGTCGCTCAGCGCAGCGCTGCATGCCAGTGGCGCAGTGATATTTGCCACAGATTTAGTCATGCGCGGTATGGCAGATAATGCTTTTTGCTGCATACGCCCACCCGGACACCATGCAGGGCGTGCCAATAGTGCAGGGTTTTGTATTTTCAACCATGTAGCGGTGGGCGTGGCGCATGCGTTTGAAAAATACGGCATCAAGCGCGCCGCCATTATTGATTTTGATGTGCATCATGGCGATGGCACAGAAGATATTTTCCAACATGACCCACGTGTCATGTTATGTTCCACTTTCCAGCATCCGTTTTATCCACACCGCGGTGCAGATAGCCGTAGCGATAAAATGCTCAACATTCCACTGCCGGCAAAATCTGGTCGCAAAGCATTTCAGCAAGTATTTGAACAAGACTTTCTGCCGGCACTCAATGCGTTTAAACCGGAAATTATTTATATTTCTGCTGGTTTTGACGCGCATGCAGAAGACCCGCTGGCGGATTTGGCTTTAGAAAACACAGACTATGGCTGGATAACGCAATTCATCAAACAAGTTGCCAAACAGCATGCACAAGGACGCATTATTTCGTCGCTGGAAGGCGGCTATCATTTGCCAGCGCTGGGCGAGGCAGCTTGTAGCCATGTGCAGGCGCTGCTTGAATAACTAATGTTGATCACTATCATCAAGTAAAAAACGAATACAGTAATTATTTATCGTTATTAAACAAGTGTAGGATCGCAATTTATTGCGCGAAAGGATTGACGATATTGCTCGCACAATAAATTGCGCACCTACAAACACTGTAAGCACCCGCTCAGCGTATAATGCACACATTCCAAGTTTGTATTAAAAGCCTAATCATATGCAAATTACCACACGCCTAGAGTTCGATTCCGGCCATCGTATTCCTAACCACAAAAGTCAATGCAGAAATTTGCATGGGCATCGCTATGTGCTGGAAATTACGTTATCTGGCGATATCATCACCCAAGAAAACGCCTCTGAAAACGGCATGGTGATGGATTTTTCCGACGTGAAATCGATTGCCAAGGAATCTGTGGTCAATGTGTGGGATCATGCTTTTCTGGTATATCAGCATGATACTGAAGTGCTTAACTTTTTAAATACATTGCCGGATCACAAAACAGTGGTGTTTCCTACTGTGCCTACAGCAGAAAATATGGCACTTGAAGCTTTCAAAATCTTAAAATCCAAGTATCACGATTCCTACGGCAACCACCTAAAACTCGAAAAAGTGCGTCTGTACGAAACGCCTAACAGCTGGGCGGATGCGCTAGGTTAGTGCTGAACTTGCAGTAACTGCAATTCAGCAATCAACGCTTCTCGCCAATCAGGTAAGCGCACCCCAAAATCTTGTTGAAGTTTTTCACAATTCAACCTTGAGTTAGCGGGTCGAACTGCTGGCGTTGGATAATCTTGTGTCGTAATCGCATGCATATGCTGTGTGCTTGCCTTTAACGGTGGCGCTAATTTCAACTTCGCATATTCTTCAACGATCGCTGATGCAAAACCATGCCAAGAAGTTTCACCAAAATTGACCAAATGATAAGTGCCAGTTTGGTGCTGCCATGCAGCAATCACTGCTAACACTGCTTGTGCAATACTATTGCTGCTGGTAGGCGCACCGAACTGGTCAGCCACAATACGCAATTCATCGCGCTCGGCGGCTAAGCGCAAAATAGTGTTCATGAAATTTTTGCCATAAGCGCCATACACCCATGAAGTGCGGAAAATCAGGTGTGGGACACCAGTGGCACGAATCGCATCTTCACCTGCCAGCTTGCTTTTGCCATATACACTCAACGGCTGGGTTGGGTCACTTTCTAGATACGCGCTTAACTTGTTGCCGGCATAAACATAATCGGTAGAGAAGTGAATCATGCGCGCGTTTAATTTAGCGGCTTCTTCCGCCAGCACTTGCGGTGCAGTGGCATTAATTGCATAAGCCAAGTCAAGCTCGGATTCAGCTTTGTCTACGGCGGTATAGGCGGCAGGGTTGATGATTAAATCCGGCTGTATCTTTTGCATCACTAGCCGAATCGCTGAAATGTCAGTCAAATCGAGCTGAGCTCTATCTAAGGCCACAATATCAATGGCATGCTTGGCAAATGCTTGTTGCAAAGCATGTCCAACCTGCCCGTTAACGCCAGTGACTAATATTTTTTTAAATTGCATTAGGCTTCAAACAGTTCAGCTTGGCTCAATGTTATTCCCAATTGGTCTTTTGCAGACAATACTGGCGCATTGATTAATGGCCATTCAACGCCAATCTCAGGGTCATCCCAACGTATGCAGCGTTCGTGCTGTGGTGCGTAATAATCCGTAGTTTTATACAGAAACTCGGTGCCGTCTTTAAGCACTAAAAACCCATGCGCAAAACCCGGTGGCACCCAAAGTTGACGTTTATTCTCGCCCGACAATACCACGCCCACCCATTTGCCAAAAGTCGGCGAATTACGACGCAGATCTACCGCCACATCAAATACTTCGCCCGCAGTTACACGCACTAGCTTACCTTGCGGCTGCTGAATCTGATAATGCAAACCACGCAACACGTTAATGGCAGATTTGGAATGATTATCCTGCACGAACTCGGTTTTAATACCGGTTAATGTCTCAAACTTATGCTGATTAAAGCTCTCGAAAAAGAAGCCGCGCTCATCACCAAATACTTGTGGCTCAATGATTAATACTTCACTTGTTTCAGATATTGGCCGTAGCCGTTTTTAATGTATTTGTTTGCCAAGCCATCAAGTTGGCTGGCATTGATATACCCCATGCGGAAAGCCACCTCTTCCGGGCAGGCAACTTTTAAACCCTGACGTTTTTCGATGGTGTGAATAAACATCGAAGCTTCAAGGAGCGAGTCATGCGTACCCGTATCCAGCCAAGCGATGCCACGCCCCATGACTTCAACTTGCAAATCGCCACTTTCCAAATATATGCGGTTCACATCGGTGATTTCCAGCTCACCACGTGCCGATGGTTTTAAGTCTGCGGCAATATCTACTACGCTATTATCATAGAAATATAAGCCCGTCACCGCGTATCTAGATTTGGGCTGTCTAGGTTTTTCTTCCAGACTAATGGCCTGCCCTTCGGCATTAAACTCCACCACACCATAACGTTCCGGATCGCTCACCGGATAAGCGAATACGGTGGCACCATTTTTCACTTTGGCCGCGGCCTGTGTTTTAACAGCTAAGTCGTGACCATAGAAAATATTGTCGCCCAAAATCAACGAGCAACTATCTTTACCGACAAAGTCTTTACCAATGATAAACGCTTGCGCCAAGCCATCTGGTGAAGGCTGCACCGCATATTGAATATTGACACCCCATTGACTGCCGTCACCTAACAACTGCGTAAAGCGCGGTGTATCTTCAGGCGTAGAAATAATCAGAATGTCGCGAATACCTGCCAACATCAATGTGGTCAGCGGGTAGTAAATCATTGGTTTGTCATACACCGGCAATAGCTGCTTAGACACCACCTGCGTGACCGGATGCAGCCGCGTACCGGAGCCACCGGCTAAGATAATGCCTTTCATACTGATGCCTTTGCAAAAGCGTTTATTGTAAATGCAGCACGAGGCGCACGGAGCGCAAGAGCCGAGATAGTATGTAATATTACAGCGAGGTTATGAGCACCGCGCAACGATGTGATGCGTTGCAAGAAATGCTTTTGCGAAGGCATCATGCTAGTTCCTCGCCACGCTCTGCATAATGTGTCTCCACCCAGTTTCTATATTCACCGCTAGTCACGTTATTCACCCAATCCTGATTTGCCAAAAACCAGTCCACGGTTTTTTCAATACCGGTATCAAAGGTCTCCAGCGGCTTCCAACCCAGCTCTTTACTGATTTTGCTGGCATCAATTGCATAGCGCTGGTCATGACCCAATCTATCTTCCACAAAAGTAATCTGCTCAGCATAAGAGTGGCCATCTTGACGTGGTTGTTTTTTGTCCAAAATACGGCACAACGTGCGCACCACTTCGATGTTCGGCTTTTCATTCCAGCCACCTATGTTGTATACCTCACCCACCTTACCAGCTTCCAGCACGCGGCGAATCGCGGCACAATGGTCTTCTACATACAACCAGTCGCGCACCTGCTGACCATTTCCGTAAATCGGTAACGGTTTGTTGGTGAGCGCATTATGAATCACCAGCGGGATCAGTTTTTCAGGAAAATGATGTGGGCCATAGTTGTTAGAACAGTTAGTCGTTAACACTGGTAAGCCGTAAGTATGATGGTAGGCACGCACCAAGTGGTCAGACGCTGCTTTAGATGCAGAATAAGGACTATTAGGCGCATAAGGCGTAGTTTCGGTAAACGCAGGGTCATCTTTACCTAGTGAACCATACACTTCGTCGGTAGAGACATGCAAAAAACGAAAGTCTTGCTTGTGATGCGTATCTAAAGTGTTCCAATAACCACGCACCGCTTCCAGTAAATGAAAGGTACCAACCACATTGGTCTGGATAAAATCTTCAGGGCCGTGAATAGAACGATCAACATGGCTTTCTGCCGCAAAATTCACTACCGCACATGGCTTGTGCTCTGCCAGCAGCCTATCTAACAAGTGCCGGTCAGCAATATCACCATGCACAAAAATATGCGCAGCATTGTGACCTAGCGTTTTTAAGTTATCACGATTTCCGGCATAGGTGAGCTTGTCCAGATTCACCACGCTACCCAGCTTGTTGTTTACCCAAGCCAATACAAAGTTGGAGCCGATAAAACCGGCACCGCCGGTAACTAAAATCGTTTTATTCATTTTTTGCTTTCATGATACTTATTGCTGATTCATTTAAGGCTGATTGTTCCATAAACAATTGCCAGACTTTTTGAGCCCTGCCAGATATTCTTCATGCGCTGCCAGTTCATCCGCATTGGCCTGTTTTATAATCAACGGCGCATGGCTAAGTTGCACCTGCTCAGTGTGCTGCTGATCTGGCTTATCTAGCGCCATCATCAGGCTTTCTTGGCCGCGCGTCATGGCCATGTAGACGTCTGCCAATAATTCGGCATCCAGCAACGCGCCGTGCAAAGTACGTCTAGAGTTATCAATGCCAAAATGCTTACACAAGGCATCCAAATTGTTGCGCTGACCCGGGCGCATTTCTTTGGCCATTTTCAGCGTGTCGGTCACTTTGGCGGTAATTTGGTCTACCGTTTTCAGACCCAGCATACCAAACTCGCTATTCAAAAACCCCACGTCAAACGGCGCGTTATGGGCAATCAGTTCAGCGTCAGCAATAAAAGCGATTAAGTCGTCGGCAATGTCAGCAAAACGCGGCTTGTCTTGCAAAAACTCTAAAGAAATACCATGTACTTCTTGTGCGCCTTGGTCAATTTCGCGGTCAGGATTCAGGTAAAAGTGAAAATGATTTTTGGTGAGCCTGCGATTCACAACCTCCACCGCCGCCACCTCAATCACACGGTGACCCTGCGCCGGATATAAACCTGTGGTTTCGGTATCTAGAAAAATTTGCCTCAAGATGATGCCCCCTGTGCCAATATCTGATCTACACCTTTGTTTGCCAGCATATCTGCACGCTCGTTACCTACGTTACCGGCATGCCCTTTTACCCACACCCACTCAACTGTGTGTTGTTGCGCCAGCGTATCCAGCACACGCCATAAATCATCGTTTTTTACTGGCTTTTTATCAGCGGTGCGCCAGTTACGTGCTTTCCAGCCGCTAATCCATTCTGACATGCCTTTTTGCACATACACCGAATCAGTGAACACTTTGGCATGACAAGATTTTTTAAGCGCTTCCAAAGCACGAATCACCGCTGTTAGTTCCATGCGATTATTGGTGGTACCTAGTTCGCCGCCAAACAGTTCTTTTTCATGTCCATCATAATGTATCCAGGCACCCCAGCCACCCGGCCCCGGGTTACCTTTACAGGCACCATCGGCATAAATCTCTACAGTAGGTTGATGGCCGACATCGCTTTTGGTCATGTATTTCGCTTTTATGTTGAATATTATTCTAAGCTTTGATTATAAGACATTCAGCAACGGTTTGAAGCATGCAGTACCATCAAAAAAAATGCACCGACTAGGGTGCATTTTTAGATTTAACTCAAATCACTTTAATTACTGCTATCTATTTTTCAAGTTGGCAGCAATGCGTAAACGCAAAGCGTTGAGTTTAATAAAGCCGCCTGCATCTTTTTGATCATAAGCGCCTTTGTCATCTTCAAAAGTGGCAATGGTCGGGTCAAACAATGAATTGGTTTTGCTGTCACGACCGGTAATAATCACATTACCTTTATAAAGTTTGACACGCACCCAGCCGTTTACTGCCTGTTGTGTATGGTCGATTAAAGTTTGCAATGCCACACGCTCCGGGCTCCACCAGTAGCCGTTATAAATCATGCTGGCGTAGCGTGGCATTAAATCATCTTTCAAATGTGCCACTTCACGATCTAGCGTAATTGATTCAATCGCGCGATGCGCTTTGAGCATGATGGTGCCACCTGGTGTTTCATAGCAGCCGCGTGACTTCATGCCTACATAGCGATTCTCTACCAAGTCTAAACGGCCGATACCATGCTTACCACCGATTGCGTTCAGATGCGCCAGCAACTCATGTGGCTTCATGGCTTCGCCATTTAAACTCACCGGATCGCCATTCACGTATTCAATGTCTAAATATTCAGCGGCATCCGGGGCTTTTTCTGGGCTAACGCTCCAGCGCCACATGGACTCTTCAGCTTCAGCCGCCGGGTTTTCAAGATGACGACCTTCGTATGAAATATGCAGTAAGTTAGCATCCATGCTATATGGGCTACCACCTTGCTTATGTTTCATATCCACAGGGATGCCATGTTTTTCAGCATAGGCCATGAGTTTTTCACGGCTTAGCAAATCCCACTCACGCCATGGCGCGATAATTTGAATGTTTGGGTTAAGTGCATAAGCACCCAGCTCAAAACGTACTTGGTCATTGCCTTTGCCAGTTGCGCCATGAGAAATTGCATCGGCATTGGTTTCACGTGCGATTTCGATTAAACGCTTGGCAATCAATGGGCGTGCAATTGAAGTACCAAGCAAGTATTCGCCTTCATATACCGTATTGGCACGAAACATCGGGAACACGAAATCACGTACGAACTCTTCACGTACATCATCAATGTAAATCTCTTTAACCCCCGCGGCTTTGGCCTTGGCACGCGCAGGCTCTAACTCTTCACCCTGCCCCAAATCAGCGGTAAACGTCACCACTTCACATTGGTATTCATCTTGCAGCCATTTTAAAATAACTGAGGTATCTAAACCGCCTGAATAGGCCAACACTACTTTATTTACTTTACTCATAATTTCCTTTTAATTTAGTCGCTTAGATCTTCATTGAGTCGATTGCGGCTAAAATTTAAACCTTTCCTAATAACAAATATTCCATCAATGCTTTTTGTGTATGCAGGCGATTTTCCGCCTCATCCCACACTACGCTTTGCTTGCCGTCAATCACAGCAGCTGAGACTTCTTCACCGCGATGCGCAGGTAGGCAATGCATAAACAAGGCATCTTTTGCAGCCACACTCATCATCTCGGCATCAACCTGCCAATCGGCAAAGTCGCGCATACGCTCTTCGTTTTCCGCTTCAAAACCCATGCTAGTCCATACGTCAGTCGTCACCAAGTCTGCACCCTTAGCGGCATCCATCGGGTCGGCAAATACTTCAAAATGGTCGTTGCCATAGAGGTTTGCGCGCTCAGGCTCTACTTCATAGCCGGGCGGAGTTGACACATGCACGTTAAAATCCAGCACCTCAGCCGCTTGCAGCCAAGTGTTGCATACGTTGTTACTATCACCAATCCAAGCCACGGTTTTGCCTTTAATCGAACCGCGATGCTCAATATAAGTGAAAATGTCCGCCATAATCTGGCATGGGTGATATTCATTGGTCAAACCGTTAATCACTGGCACGCGTGAATTCGCCGCAAAACGCTCGATGATTTCCTGCTCAAAAGTACGAATCATGACAATATCACTCATGCGCGAGATTACCTGTGCGGCATCTTCTACCGGTTCACCACGACCCAGCTGTGAATCGCGCGTGTTGAGATAAATCGCCGAACCGCCCAACTGCTGCATACCGGCCTCAAAGGACAGACGCGTGCGCGTACTGGCTTTTTCAAAAATCATCACCAAAGTACGGTCTTGTAACGGCCAGTACTGTTTGTAATTTTTGAATTGATTTTTAATCCAGTGCGCACGCTCAAACACGTACTCAAGTTCGTCAAGATTTAAATCATTAAATTGCAGAAAATGTTTTAGTGCCATCATAGTGTTGAAGCCACAGCTTTATTAAAGCGGGCTTCGTTAAGTTAATTACTCGTTGTTAAAATTATAGTTTTAAGATTACTTAGCGGCTGATTTTGCTAAAAACTGCTTAATTAAATCTGATAAGCGCTTCACTAGCTCATGCGCTTCAGCTTCGTTCATCACCAGCGGTGGCAACAAGCGAATGACTTTTTCAGCGGTAACATTAATCAGCAGCTTGTCTTCCAACGCCATTTTTACCAATTCGCCACAAGGTCGATCTAACTCAACCCCAATCATTAAACCTGCGTTACGCACAGTCACCACACCCGCAGTGTCTTTAAGCGCGTCTAAAAAGCCAACACGAATCATATCGCCGATTTTTTCGGCATTTTCGCGCAGGCCTTCTTCAGCAATGATATTCAATGTTGCCAAGCCTGCTGCGGTAGCGAGTGGATTACCGCCAAAAGTTGAACCATGCTTACCATAAGTAAATACTTCTGCCGCTTTACCACTTGCCACACACGCGCCAATCGGCACGCCTGAACCTAGGCCTTTAGCCAAACTCATCACATCAGGTTTGATATTAGTGTGCTGAAACGCAAACCATGTACCGGTACGGCCAATACCTGTTTGCACTTCATCAATCATCAGCAGCCAGCCATGCGCGTCACAAATTTTACGCAAAGACTCCAAGTAACCACTGGCATCTTTAGGGATATTGATACCGCCCTCACCCTGCACCGGCTCTACCAAAATTGCGACGATGTTAGGGTGATGTTCAGCCACATGCTTAACGGCTTCTACATCATCGTAAGGTACGCGGATAAAGCCGCTGACTAAAGGCTCGAAACCGGCTTGTACTTTGTAATTGCCAGTGGCGGATAAAGTAGCCATAGTGCGGCCATGGAAGGATTGCTCCATGACAATAATTTCAGGGTTTTCTATGCCTTGGTTATGACCGTATAACCTTGCCAATTTAATCGCGGCTTCGTTTGCTTCACAGCCAGAGTTGCAAAAAAACACATTATCCATGCCAGACAATTCGCAAACCTTGTCGCCCAAGGCTTCTTGTTCAGCAATATGATAAATATTGGAGACATGAATCAAGCGTGCCGCCTGATCGCTAATCGCTTTCACCAGCTTTGGGTGTGCATGGCCAAGGCCATTCACAGCAACACCAGACAAAGCATCTAGATATTTATCACCTTTTTCATCCCATAACCAAACCCCCTCACCTTTCACGAAGGTAACGGGTTGACGCATATAGGTGTTCATTAAATGACCGGACATTTTTACTTGGTACTCACATTTGTTTTGATAATGCTTGCTGAACGACCTTTAAAAACAACGCCAGCAAAATTAAATGGCAATCATTGCGGTGTTAGCGCGGCGATTGAATGTTATTTGTGGTGATAGTTTGAAGGGCACAGAAACACCCGTGAGAGTAGCTTAAAACCTTGATTTTGGCAAGTTTTAGCGTATGGTTTAAGCTGACAATAAATTCAATAATCACTTGAAAAAATTAGCAATTTAGGCAAAAATCGCCGTCTTTGTGTTTAATGCCACCCCATTTTTATGGCGTCTTTGAATTTAATTTCCAAGCAAGACTTGCCTCAACAAGACTTGTCTTTGCAAAATTTGCAAACGCAGCTACCCGTCGCTTGGTATGTTGATGCAAATATCTATGCACTGGAGCAACAGCATCTGTTCGCCCAAGCGCCGCATTACGTTGGCCACGAGTTGATGGTGCCAAATGTGAATGACTACCGAGTACTTGACTGGACTGGCGAGGCTAAAGCACTGATTCATGCACAAGATGGCATCAACGCGATTAGCAACGTTTGCCGTCACAGACAAGCGATTATGCTTAAAGGGCATGGTCAAACTAAAAGCATCGTCTGCCCATTGCACCGCTGGACTTACAACCTTGAAGGTAAGTTATTGGGTGCGCCACATTTTGACCAGAACCCTTGTTTAAATTTAGATAAAAAGCCCTTACAAAACTGGCAAGGTTTACTATTTGACAGTAAACGCGATATCGCAAAAACCTTAGCCAATTTAGGCTGCAAACAAGATTTTGATTTTACTGGCTACATGTTGGATCGTGTGGCAGTTGAAGAATACAACTTCAACTGGAAAACTTTCATTGAAGTATATTTAGAAGACTATCACGTCGGGCCATTTCACCCGGGCTTGAACCAGTTTGTAAACTGCGAGCAATTACATTGGGAATTTGGTGCCGATTACAGCGTGCAATCTGTTGGCTTTAAACAATCACTTAGCCGCGCGGGCTCGCCTACTTACCAAAAATGGCAACAACAAGTTGCCAACTACCAGGGTGACAAAAGACCTAAATTCGGTGCTATCTGGATGGTGTATTACCCATTCCTGATGATAGAGTGGTACCCAAATGTATTGGTGGTTTCGCATATTATCCCACGCGGGGTTAATGCCTGTACCAATGTCGTGGAGTTTTACTACCCGGAAGATATTGCCTTATTTGAGCGTGAATACGTTGCTGCGCAACAAGCCGCTTATGAAGAAACGGCTGTTGAAGACAACGATATTTGTCAGCGCATGCATGATGGACGTCGTGCGCTTTTTGCACAGGGCATTGATGAACGCGGTCCGTATCAACACCCGATGGAAACTGGCATGGAACACTTCCATCAGTGGTATCGCACTCAATTACAACTGCATATTGATAAGCAGTCATATTAAGCCACATTGAAGCCTTTAAAATTTAGCTTACTACGTCATAAACTACCTAATCTAGGTAGTCTGTGGATGCTAGTCGCCGCGCTTGGTTTTGCCATCATGGGCGCCTTAGTAAAAATCGGGGCGCAAAAATTTAGTGCTGCCGAACTGGTGTTTTATCGCTCCGTATTTGGCTTAGCTACAATATGGCTGTACATTGCCATCGCAAAATTACCATTACGCACCCCGCATGTCAGCAAACACATGTCGCGCTCACTGGTTGGATTCACTTCATTGGTATTGTTTTTTTATGCCATCGCACACTTACCTCTAGCCACAGCCATCACGCTTAATTACACTTCGCCATTATTTTTGGCGGTATTTATGCCATTTTTGCTGCATGAGAAACCCAAAAAAATTCTGTTAATTGCGCTTGCGATTGGCTTTATAGGCGTGACCCTACTGCTCAAACCTACTTTTGATAAAGACAGTTGGTTTGCTGGTTTAATGGGTTTAATTTCAGGCATGGGCGCAGCGGTGGCCTATGTCAATGTGAAGCAGCTTGGGCAACTAAACGAGCCAGACTGGCGCACTGTATTTTATTTCACACTGCTATCTACAATAGGCGCAGGGCTATGGATGCTATTTGATAGCTTTCAACAACTCGCATGGAATGATTTAGCAGTATTAGGTGGCTTAGGCCTCTCTGCCACGATTGCGCAACTGGCACTTACGCGGGCTTACCGCACCGGAGATACGCTGGTAGTAGCAAGTCTAGCTTACGTGACTGTACTGCTCGCCAGCGTATTTGGCATTATATTGTGGGGTGAACATTTGAGTTTAGATGCATGGCTGGCGATTGGTTTAATTATCATCAGCGGCGTTATCAGCGTACACAGCAGCCCAGCCAAAACCCCGTGATTTAGTATCAGGCGTCTAGCAAGCCACTACGCATCGCAATCAGTGCGATTTCTGCGGAGTTATTAGCATTAAGTTTTTGTTTGATATTGTAGAGATGCGTGCCTACGGTACGCGGACTCAAGAACAATGTATCGGCAATCTCGTTAGTTGTTTTGCCTTTAGCCAGCGCCATAAACACCTCAAACTCGCGTGGCGACAATACATCCACCGGGTTTTGGTCGCCAGACAACTGCTGAATCGCCATTTGCTGTGCCACACTGGCTTCTAGGTATTTCTTACCCGAAGCGACAGTTCTGATGGCTTTAATTAATTCTTCAGCTGCGCTACGTTTAGTCAAATAACCCATCGCGCCAGCATTGAGTACGCGCTTAGGATGCACTGAATCTTCATGCGCTGACAACACCAAAATTTTAGCGGTGTTGTCTTTAGCCAATATACGCTCGATGGCTTCTAAGCCACCAATACCGGGCATGGTAATGTCCATCACCACTACATTAGGTTTATGCTCCATGTAACGCTGGATTGCCAGTTCGCCACTCTCGGCTTCAGCAATGACTTTGATATCAGAATCTGACTCCAGTAACATTTTGAAGCCCATGCGCACAACGGCATGATCATCCACCAGCATCACATTGATTTGACCCATGTTACTTACTCTCTTCCCTAATTTTCTTGAATGACTTACTTAGTGTTTATTGTTGACTGGCACAGTGATGTTAATTTTTGTACCCTGATTAGGGGCTGAATCTATGCTAAAAGTTCCTTGCAAGGCTTGTGCACGTTCACGCATACCCAATAAACCAAAGTGTTTAGTCTGATCAACAGCATCCACATCCATGCCTATGCCATTGTCCTGCACGCTTAATTGCAACGCGCCGTCTGCTGTTTTTGCAAGGGCTACGTCTATTTTGGTAGCCTGCGCATATTTCAACGCGTTATTCAGCGACTCTTGCACAATACGGTAAAGATTAATACTCACCGTCTCACCCACACTTTGCAGGTTTCCTGATTGTAGATTTCCGGATACTTTAAGCTGCATCTGTATTTCAGGATGCTGTGTCTGATAGACGCTCACCACGTCTTTCAATGTTTCCACCAAGCCCAAATTATCTAAAGAGCCGGGGCGTAACTGACGAATAATATTATGCATGCCGTCGTAAATCTGGTTTGCCGCCGACACAATCACCTGCGCACTAGCGCCGATTTCTTTCATACCAGCGCCATCTGTATTCGCATTTACCCTGTTAGCAATACCAACTGCAAAAGTTTTAATGGCGGTAACGTACTGCCCTAGCTCATCATGCAACTCGCGCGCCAAACTGCGACGCTCATCTTCAATATGTTTTTGTATCAAGGCAGTCAGTTGGCGGTTTTCCTCTAATTGCCGCTCAGCAGTTAACGATTCGGCCATACGATTTAAGCTGTGACCGATACGCTCGAATTCAGGCAGATTAAACTCGGGTAAGCGTGTATCCAGCTTGCCTTGCTCTATGCTGTTAATCGCCTTCAACATCGCGCCCAGCGGCTTTAATGAACGACCTAGCGTCCAATAAACCAGCACGTTAGCCAATACAAAAAATATCAATCCAATCATAAACAGGTTTTTGGCTTTACCCCATGCTTCGCGGATAGCACCAATCGGATTAGGTGTAATTTCCAAGCGGCCAAAACGCACAAAACGCGTCACCGACTTCTCTTGAGGTGTGAGTAAATCAATAAACCATTTAGGTGGTTTTTCTTCAATGCGATATTTAGAGGGCGGGGAATGGTAAAGCAAGGCGCCGCTAATGCTATAAAGCGTAATTTCGCTACCGCGCACGTGCCCTAATGATTGCAGAAACCTTCTCAACACATCATGAGTGTAGCCCCACTCAGGATTCTGCGTCGAGCTAACAATGACAGTATCTAAAAGCTGCGTGCTCACGCGTGTAGAAGCCTCAACCCCTTCTTGAATCGAAGCTTTAGTACCGCTGAGAATCACGTAGCCTACCGACAAAATAAAACCTATCGACAACACAGTAATCAGCAGATTTAAACGAAAACGTAAACTCATAAGTTGAAATGAAATGGTGACATGTGTAGAGTTTAACAACTTTGTACAATAATCAATATAGTGTTATTCATGATATGAACGCATCCCTTATCGTCGCGGCCGCCATTGCTATTCAAGATACCATCCTCAAACATGAAGCTGATTTAGAGTCTCTTGATCGCGCGATTGGCGATGGAGATCATTACATCAACATGAAACGTGGC
Organism: Methylotenera sp. 24-45-7; assembly: GCA_002281815.1. Classification (GTDB taxonomy): domain Bacteria; phylum Pseudomonadota; class Gammaproteobacteria; order Burkholderiales; family Methylophilaceae; genus Methylotenera. The sequence continues at coordinate 12,802 of NCHI01000014.1, read as the reverse complement.
GCTGGCGCCATCGTCGATATGCAGCAAGAGCTCAGCACACTCAGCGCTGATGCCGCGCTCAATAAAATCGGCATGAAACTGCTTAGCACTATTGGCGGCGCATCAGGACCTTTGCTGGCAAGCTTTTTTATGGGCATGGCAAAAGTGCTTAAGGAAAAAGGTGATGCATCCATCGACACCTATGCGCAGGCTTTTGCAACAGGGGTGGACACCATACGTCAGCGCGGCAAAGCGGACATCGGCGAAAAAACCATGCTTGATGTGCTGATTCCGGTGGCAGCAAAATTCACCGCAATGGCGACACAAAACGCCAGCTCAGAAGAAATCCGTGCAGCACTGATAACAACCGCACAGCAAGGCATGCTTGCCACCAAAGATTTAATCGCCACCAAAGGCCGCGCAGCTGGCTTAGGTGAACGTGCTATTGGCCACATTGACCCGGGGGCCAAGAGCTGCCAGTTGATGATTGAAGCGGTGTGTAAAATAGCTTAAAAACATTGCTGTCATTCCCGCACAGGCGGGAATCTAGGCTGAACTGTTGTTAAGTATGTATTTCATTTATCAGCTGACCATTAATTTTAACCAAGACTGGATTCCCGCCTGCGCGGGAATGACGAGATAGGGAATCAAATGAAAAAATTTATTAACAAAGTCGATGACATTCTCGTTGAAAGCCTGAGCGGGTTCGCGCTAGCGCATAGCGATTTAGTGCAATTAAATTTAGACCCCAATTTTCTTACCCGCAAGCAAAAAGCTACTCACAAAGTCGCCATTATTTCCGGCGGCGGCTCAGGCCATGAACCTTTGCATGCCGGCTACTTAGGCTTCGGTATGCTGGATGCTGCATGCCCAGGTCACGTATTTACCTCACCCACCCCAGACCAAATGCTGGCTGCCGCCGAAGCGGTGCATGCCGACAAAGGTGTTTTATTTATTGTTAAAAATTATGCTGGCGATGTGATGAATTTTGAAATGGCGGCTGAAATGCTGCCGTTTGAATCCGCTACCGTGTTAACCAGTGACGACTGCGCTGTGATTAACAGCACCTATACCACAGGTCGCCGTGGCGTTGCCGGCACGGTGATTGTTGAAAAATGTGTAGGCAGCTTGGCTGAAACCGGCGCCGATCTGCAAGCTTGTAAAGCGCTAGGCGATAAAGTGAACAGCCGCACCGCTAGCATGGGCGTGGCTTTAACCAGCTGCACCGTACCAGCGGCTGGCCGCCCTACTTTTGATATTAATGATACTGAATTGGAAATGGGTGTAGGTATTCATGGTGAACCGGGCCGTAAACGTGAAACCATGCGCGAAGCCGATGCCATTATCAAAGATGTTATCGCAGCCATTATGGATGCTTTAAAACCAGCTAAAAATAGCGAAGCCTTACTACTCATTAACGGTTTTGGTGCCACGCCGCTGATGGAGCTATATCTAATCTACAACACCGCCGCCAAGTTATTGAACGAACACGGCATCCACATCACGCGTTCATTGGTGGGTAATTACACTACTGCATTGGATATGGCGGGCGCTTCAGTCACGCTATGCCTGCTTGATGATGAGATTAAACAACATTGGGATAGTGCTGTGCATACGCCGGCATTGAGGTGGGGTGTTTAGCATAAATATGTAAATACCCCCATCCCCTTTGCAAAGGTAGAAGTATGAGTACGGGTGTTTTTTTGTAAGCCCTTAATCAAACACCTGCGCCCACAGCGCCTTCACATTTTTTGCATGCACTGCCATTGCATCTAAAGGTACGCTTATCTTTGCCGCGCCTTGCAATTTAAGCATATGTTGTGTGTGGCGATATTCACGGTACGCAACAGCCACGCTTTCAGCCAACCCCGCATCAACAATACCAAGTGCTGCCAGACGTTTTAACAAGCCTATATTGCCAATATTGTCTGTGAGTTCAGGGTGTTCTGGCGCATGCCGCAATACGAGGTATTGCACTAAAAATTCCACGTCAATAATGCCACCTAAACTTTGTTTCAAATCAAAAGCGTCTGCTTGCAAATGCTGCGCACTGCGCATTTTTTCACGCATGGATAACACTTCAGTTTTGAGTTGTTGCTGCTCACGTGGCTGCGTCATCACTTCATCACGAATCGCATCAAACGCCAGCCCGATAGCCGCATCTCCAGCCACAAAGCGTGCGCGGGTAATCGCCTGATGCTCCCATACCCAAGCCTTATGCAATTGATATTCTCTAAACGCAACGATGCTGCTGACCAGCAAACCACTATTGCCATCCGGACGCAATTGCAAATCAGTTTCGTAGAGCAAACCGGCTGAAGTCAGGCTGTTAAACCAGTTGTTGATACGCTGCGCGAAACGTGCATAAACTTCACCTGCCTGCGGGGCTTCATCGTCGTACAAGAAAATAATATCTAAATCAGAAGCGTAACCTAGCTCTTTGCCGCCCAGCTTGCCATAGCCAATCACAGCGAATTTTGGCGTATCCAAGTGTTTGCCGCGCACATGTGGCCAAATGGTTTCCAATGCAACATTGAGCACTAAACAAGCTAGTTCACTCAAATAATCAGACAAAGTTTCTAGCGCTAATTCATCGTTAATATCTTGTGCCGCAAACCGAAATACATTGGCATGTTTAAAGTGGCGCATGATATCCATTTGCCGCTCAACATCACCGTCTGCCTCGGCCAACCTTGCCATTAACTCTTCACGCAATGCGTTAAAATCCGGCGCAGCATAAAGTGTGCGAGTGTCTAACAGCTCATCCAGCAAAATCGGGTGTTGCGCTAAATAGTTGGCCATCCACGGACTGCTACTACACAATTTGACCAGCAGTTGCATGGCATGCGCATGCTCTGCTAACAGCGCCAGATAGCTGGCGCGGCGGCAAATACTTTCCAGCAAATCAATCACGCGCAGTAGCGTAATGTCCGCATTGGGCATTTTGCCGGATTGCGCAATCACGTGCGGCATAACCGCATCAAAACGCTGACGACTTAGTTCCGGTAATTGTTTGTAGCGGCTGCTTTGGTGCAAGCTTATCAGTCTGCGCAAAGCCTCGGCAGCATCTGCAAAACCAATTTTTTGCAAATCTGCTATCGCTTCTGGCTCTGTAAGTGCGCCGTTCCATATCGAGGTTTCCGCTTCCAGCTCGCGCTTATCAGCATCGGCATCTTCAAAAGTGATATCAAAATGTCGCTGTACCTGTAGTCGATAAGCGTCAAGCTTTGCTAAAAACTCGGCCCAGCCAAAGTTTTCCTGCCGGTCAAAATTCATGGCTTTGGCAATGCGCGCTCTAGATTCTTCTGACTTTGGCAGCTCTTGCGTTTGCGCATCTTCCAAGTACATCAGCCTATGTTCCAAATTACGCAAATAAACATAAGCCTCTGACAACTCTGCAACAGTTTTTTCCGGCAATAAGCCTTTGTTGTTAAGCACTTGCAACACAGCCAACGTAGGCTTAATTTGCAGACTGCTGTCACGCCCACCACGTATCAATTGAAATACTTGCGCAATAAACTCTATCTCGCGTATACCGCCACGTCCAAGCTTGATGTTGTCGTGCATGCCTTTGCTATTCACATCGCGCTGAATTTGAATTTTCAAATCGCGCATACTGCTAAAAGCGCCAAAGTCCAGATATTTGCGGAACACAAAAGGTTTCAATAAGCTTGTAACCTCGCTACCGCCTGTCACCTCACGCCCCTTAATCCAGGCATAGCGCTCCCACTCGCGGCCGTTATTTTGGTAATAGTCTTCCAGCGCATCCAAGTTGCTCACCAGTGCGCCTTCCGAACCAAACGGACGCAAACGCATGTCCACGCGAAACACAAATCCATCTTCAGTAATTTCATCAATCGCCGAAATTAATTTTTTAGCTAAGCGCGTGAAAAAGTCTTGATTACTAATAGATTTTTCACAATTGGTAACCCCCTCGGATGCATAAGCAAAAATGAGGTCTATATCGGATGACACGTTAAGCTCACCACCGCCAAGCTTGCCCATACCAATCACAATTAACTGCTGCTGTTTGCCTGAAGCATCTAGCGGCTGGCCATAAATCTGTGCTTGCCAATCATGCAAATAATGAATCGCTGTATTAATTGCACATTCAGCCAGCTGCGAGGTGGTTTGCATCACCTCTTGCAAGTCTGCCAACCCGCTTAAATCGCGTGCAATCATTCGTGCCATGACCTGGCTACGTAACTGACGTAATGCTTTTTTCAAACTATTTTCATCAATTATTTCGCATGCGGATAAAAAATTTTGCATCTGGTCAAACTGATACGCTAACTGCAAATTTCCTAACAAATCTTCTAGCAACAGCGCATCTTTTCTTAACATTCTTGTTAAAAATGGACTGCACGCTGTGGCATGCACGATAGCAGCCTCATCATCAGATAGGACGCGGCTGTCAGAGATTAAATTATCAAGTGTTCGCATGGTTTTTTTCAGGTAATATTACGTGGTTACAAATATGTAACAATTTTATCGTCAGTTAAAATTAAGCAACTTCATTATAAATAGATAAAAGTGATTTAAGGGGTTTTGAGCATGTCAATTGAATCAGTACTTCATGAAAACCGCGTTTTTGAACCAAGCGCAGACTTCGTAAAATCCGCCAACGTTTCTGGCATGGCTGCTTATAAAGCCTTGTGTGCAGAAGCCGAAGCTGACTACGAGGGATTTTGGGCGAAACTGGCGCGCGAACTATTGATTTGGCACAAACCTTTTACTAAAACGCTCAATGCAGAACACGCGCCATTTTATAAATGGTTTGAAGATGGCGAGCTGAATGTTTCTGCCAACTGCTTGGATAAGCACCTCAATACCATCCCCAATAAAGTCGCGATTATTTTTGAAGCCGATGACGGCAGTTCTAAAAGCATTACCTACAAAGAACTTTACCATCAGGTTTGCCAGTTTGCGAATGGCCTGAAAAAGCTCAATTTAAACGTAGGCGACCGCGTCATTATTTATTTGCCTATGGGTATTGAAGCTGTAGTGGCCATGCAAGCCTGCGCACGCATTGGTCTAATTCACTCTGTCGTCTTTGGCGGCTTTTCAGCTAAAAGCTTGAATGAGCGCATTATTGATGCGGGCGCCCGTGCTGTAATCACCTCTGACGGTCAGTTCCGCGGCGGCAAAACCATGCCACTCAAAGTTGCGGTAGATGAAGGCATTGCCATGGGTGGCTGTGACTCAATCGAAAAAGTCGTGGTACTTAAAAAAACCGGCCAAGACATTGCTTGGCAAGACAACAACATTTGGTGGCATGACTTGATTGCAGGGGTTGCTGACACCTGCGCACCTGTCATGGTAAATGCCGAGCATCCATTATTTTTGCTCTACACTTCAGGCTCTACCGGCAAACCTAAAGGCGTGCAACACAGCTCCGCCGGTTACCTGTTGCATGCCATGAATACCATGCGCTGGACTTTTGACATTAAAGAAAATGACGTATTTTGGTGTACAGCTGACGTAGGCTGGATTACCGGCCACAGCTATGTGGCTTATGGCCCGTTGGCAGTTGGCGCAACACAGGTGGTATTTGAAGGCATTCCAACCTACCCGAATGCTGGCCGCTTTTGGGAAATGATCGCAAAACATAAAGTGTCGATTTTCTACACCGCACCTACCGCGATTCGTTCATTGATTAAAGCCTCTGAAACCACGCCTGAAGTGCATCCAAAAAACTATAATCTTTCTAGTTTACGTCTGCTCGGTTCTGTAGGTGAGCCGATTAACCCTGAAGCTTGGATGTGGTATTTTGAAAATGTGGGCGGCAGTCGCTGCCCGATTGCAGACACGTTTTGGCAAACCGAAACTGGCGGCCATGTGATTACACCATTACCGGGAGTTACACCATTGGTGCCAGGTTCATGCACCCTGCCGTTTCCGGGCATTGATATTGATGTGGTAGATGAAACCGGCAAAGACGTACCGTGGGGTACCGGTGGTTTATTGGTAATTAAAAAACCTTGGCCATCGATGATACGCACCATTTACAACGACCCAGAGCGTTATAAAACCAGCTACTACCCAGTTGATTTAGGTGGCACAACTTACCTTGCTGGTGACGGTGCAGTACGTGACGCAGTGACTGGAAATTTCACCATCATGGGGCGTATCGATGATGTGCTCAATGTGTCTGGCCATCGCTTAGGCACCATGGAAATTGAGTCTGCATTAGTCGCTAACCCGCTAGTGGCAGAAGCCGCTGTGGTAGGCAAACCGCATGATGTTAAAGGTGAGTCTGTGGTGGCTTATGTGGTACTCAAAGGCGCACGTCCACAGGGTGAGGAAGCCAAGAAAATTGTCGCCACCCTCCGTGACTGGGTTGGTAAAGAAATTGGCCCCATTGCCAAACCCGATGAAATCCGCTTTGGTGACAACCTGCCAAAAACTCGCTCTGGCAAGATTATGCGCAGGCTGCTGCGTACACTGGCTAAAGGTGAAGAAATTACCTCTGACATTTCAACATTAGATAACCCGGCGATTCTGGAGCAGCTAAAAGAAGTCATTAAATAACCGCTTCCCCCGTTATAAAAGGCAGAATTAAATATTCTGCCTTTTCTACGCACATTGATAGCGCGCTAAAAGTTGAACTAGGCTGATTTTATTATTGCCTAGTAGCCGCAGCCTAGCCAGCCATCTAGCTTTGAATTGATATTGCATACTCATGGCCGGGCTAGTAAACTTATTGGTAAATATTCAAACATGAGGTAAGAATATTTATGCTGTGTTGCTAGTTATAGATATAAGCAATAACACTCCAGTCACTTTGCCTTAAAGTCAGCTTTTCACCTCTAATGTCGGACCTATTCCAATTGGAGAGTCCTGTGAACCAAGTATTGTTTACCATCCAAATTATTGGACAAACTGCTTGGGGTATTTCTTGTTTCTTTTACTCAACGCACAATCTTTTGCTGCTGGCATTAAACCTTGGCTTGGCAGGCGTAACACTCGCCTCTAACATTACAACCGATAGAGAAGAGGCGCTATTTTTTAGCGTGTATTTTGCATGTTGGATAATTCCTGTATTCCTAATGATTTTCTCGTCTCTAGCTGGGGTGTTTGAAGCTTTAGGTTTAATTCTGGATAGTATTGGAGACGGTGTCGCCATGCCGCTTTTAGATAATCCATTGATGGTAGATTTTCTGGCGCTCAAAAACTACTTAATTTCCATGCTGATTGCACCAGCATTTCGCGTAATGAATTGGTTACTCAATGCATGAGCAACGACCGACCCCATAAAATATCTGCCGCCATAATCGTCACAAGTTCGGGTAAAATGCAGGCTCTGAATTTTTAGCTTAATAAATCACCCATGTCTCTGCAAGAAGAAATCTCCAAGCGCCGTACCTTTGCCATTATTTCGCACCCGGATGCAGGTAAAACTACGCTCACCGAAAAATTATTGTGGTTCGGTGGTGCGATTCAGGTTGCCGGTGAAGTGCGTGGCCGTAAGGCGGCGCGCCATGCCACGTCTGACTGGATGGAACTAGAAAAGCAACGTGGTATTTCAGTGACTTCATCTGTCATGCAGTTTCCGTATCGTAGCCACATGATTAACCTGCTGGATACTCCAGGCCATGATGACTTCTCGGAAGATACTTATCGCACATTGACCGCTGTTGACTCTGCGGTCATGGTGATTGACTCGGTCAATGGTGTAGAGGCGCAGACGATTAAACTGCTTAACGTGTGCCGCATGCGCGACACGCCCATCATTACCTTTATCAATAAACTAGACCGCGAAAGCCGCGCACCGATTGAGCTGCTAGATGAAATTGAAACCACGCTAGGCATGGAATGTGCACCCATTACTTGGCCGATTGGCATGGGTAAAAGCTTCCGTGGTGTTTATCATTTATACAACGACGAGATTGCGTTTTTTGACCCGCGTGCAGAAAAAGGCACTTCAGAAGTCATCAAAGGTTTGGATAACCCGCGTCTGGATGAGGTATTAGGCCGTCAGGTTGAAGACCTGCGTCTGGATATTGAATTAGTGCGTGGTGCATCGCATACGTTTGATAAAGAACGTTATTTAAGCGGCAAACAAACGCCAGTGTTTTTTGGCTCTGCCATCAACAACTTTGGCGTGCAATCTTTGCTAGATGCCGTGGTTGACCTTTCTCCACCGCCGCAGCCGCGAAACACAGCCACACGCGGTGTTGCCGCCAATGAGCCTAAGTTCTCTGGTTTTGTGTTCAAAATTCAAGCCAATATGGACCCTAAACACCGCGACCGTATCGCGTTTTTACGCGTATGTTCCGGCCGTTTTGAACGTGGCATGAAAGTAAAACAAGTAGCCTCAGGCAAAACCTTGAGCGTGAATAACGCGATTACCTTTATGGCGCAAGACCGCACCACCATGGATGAAGCGTATTCTGGTGACATTATCGGCATTCCTAACCACGGCACAGTAAAACTAGGCGACACTTTTACTGAAGGCGAAAATTTAAAATTCACGGGTATTCCGTCATTTGCACCGGAGTTTTTCCGACGCGCACGCATCAAAAACCCAATGAAAATGAAGCAACTGCAAATCGGCCTGAAACAATTAGCCGAAGAAGGTGCAGCACAGCTGTTCCGTCCGCTACTTTCCAACGATTTGATTTTGGGCGCTGTCGGTATGCTGCAATTTGACGTGGTTGCGCATCGTCTAGAACATGAATACGGCGTAGACATGGTGTTTGAGCCGTACGACTGCTATACCGCACGCTGGCTGCACGGCAAAGATGCCGATTTAAAAGCCATTGCCGACAAATACGGCTTTAACGTGGCTTTGGATGGTGCTGACGACTATGTGTATTTGGCACCTAACCGTGTGAACCTGCAAATGGCGCAGGAGCGGTATCCAGATATTGAATTTAAAGAAACTAGAGAAATTGCTTAACTGCCCCTGTGAAAGTGGTAAACCCTACGGCACATGCTGTGAGGTTTACCATATAGGCAGCCCTGCCCCAAATGCCGAGGCACTGATGCGCTCTCGCTATAGCGCTTATGCGCTGGCACTAAAAAATCCAACTCTCATCGAATACCTGTTGCAAACTTGGCACCCGGATACGCGACCGCAACATTTAAAACTCACTGGTGAAGATGCTTGCAAATGGATGGGCTTGCAGATAAATCGTCATCAGTTGATAGATAAAGAACATGCAATTGTTGCATTTGTAGCACGTTATAAATTCATGCATGACTTGGGTGGAAAAGCACATCGACTGCACGAAACCAGCCGCTTTAAACGCATCGAAAATCACTGGTATTATGTGGATGGTGATTACAGTGAGCCTCACAATTCACCTATATAAGATTTCACATTTTCATCACATATCTGCCACAAATCCTTAAACAGAAATTCACATTCATTCACTAACATTCATCGCGTAACGCTCAAACTAAATTCAATAAGAATCGTTGAGCCCTTCACGAGATGATTACTATGGTGTACGAAAAATCTGCGCTTGGTTTTAAAGAGTTCACTACTGACAAACGCACATTGGGCGTGCGTGAACGCCAAGTATTACTACTCGTCAATGGCGTGCGCAAATTAGATGATTTAGAGAAGTTCTTCAAACGCGATCATCTGATGGACACCATCAAAAAGCTTGAATCCGACGGATATATTCAACGCCAAGATGGCGAAGTCTCCCCAGCCGCTGAATCTGCGCCAGTGCATAGCCTGCCATTTTTTGAAGCGGATGACTCAGCGCAGCCGATATGCCCCACTAAATTAGCTGCTGTCAAAACCATATTATTAGAAGCTGCCGATGACTATCTTGGCATTATGGGGCGTGGCATCAAATCTAAAATCGAGGCGTGTGACACAGATAACAGCTTAAAGCAGTGTATTTCAAGCTGGCATATGGCAATGCGTGAATCAAAACTGGGGCGTGAATCAGCAAGCTTTTTAATGGAGCAGATTCATCAAACTTTAGAAGGCAAATTGCTAGACAACAATATGTTGCCGCAGCATTAGCTTTAAATCCTTTTAAATCCCCCTCAGTCCCCCTTTTGCAAAGGGGGAGGTGCTGAGCCAAATAACCTTAAATCTCATATTCAATTCTTCCCCTTTATCAAAGGGGGATTGAGGGGGATTTAAACCCCATCAATCAACTATTAACTCAAGCGCTCTCAAATGCCTCACATAGCTGGCTCAGCAACTGACCATAGATAGGCAATATTTCTTCTACACCGTGCGGGCTTTCGTCATCGGTGCCGGCAATCACAAACGCAACGACCACTTTATCCAAATTCTCTCTGAACTCTTGCCAATGTTCTGTTTGCGCATCAGCAATCAACTTGAACTTATTAAAACCGGCTTCAATAATTTCAATCAATTCTGCATCTGGTAAACCTGCAAACAAGGTTTTGGCGATGGTGATTTGTGCAGTTGAAAATTCAGGCTGAATATCTTCTCGCGCCAATGGCGTGGTAAAAAACGCATACGACAACAAAGCAAACGCCTGATACACACTGAGCATATCAAAGTTATCAGAGCGCTCTTCCAAAGGTGACCGCTCAGCTGCTTGAATCGCTTTAAAAGTAACATAACAGCTCAAATAATCTGCCGCATTCAGCGCATCAAATTCATCTAAATTAGTGATTGGCGTTTCATCATCGCGCAGGCTAGCCGCCATGCTCAAGGCATGCATCAATTTTAAACGTTGTGAATAAGTGGTTTGCATAATGAATCATCCAATTTAAGTTTTCAATCAATTACAGGTAAAGCTTCCAGCATTTCATGCAGTTCTAGCCAGCGTTCTTCAGCACTTTCAAGCTTGGTGCTTAATTCCGCCTGCGTTTTTAAAAGCTGCTGTAGCTCAGTTTTGTCAGATGCAGCATACAGCGCAGTATCGTTAAGCCTGTCGTCACAGACTTTTTTATCGGCCTGCATTTGTGCCATATTGCGCTCGATTTGTTCTAGCTCTTTCAGCAAAGGTCTGCGTTCAGCGATTCTCGCTTGGCGTTCTGCTTTAGTTTGCGCCCTGTCGTTCTTGCCGGTCTTTTCAACTTGCAAAGACTGCGTCGCTTGCTTTTCCTTCAGGCGCTGCGCATTGAGCCATTGACTGTAATCTTCCAAGTCGCCATCAAAGTCTGCGGCTTTGCCATCCGCCACCAGTAAAAACTGGTCGCAAGTGGCACGCAACAAGGCTCTATCATGTGAAACCAAAATCACGCCGCCTTCAAAATCCTGCAACGCCAGCGTTAAAGCATGACGCATTTCTAAATCTAGATGGTTGGTAGGCTCATCTAACAGTAATAAGTTCGGACGTGTCCATATCAGCAGCGCCAGGGCTAAACGCGACTTTTCACCGCCAGAGAAATTAGCACAGGGTGACAATGCCATCTCACCCCTAAAATCAAAACCACCCAAGTAGTTTAAATGCTCCTGCTCACGTGTCAGCGGGTCGAGCTTCACCATATGCTGCAAGGGTGACTCATCTGGCCGCAACTGCTCTAACTGATGCTGCGCAAAATAGCCAATTTTTAAATCTTTACCCTCTACACGCTTGCCTGACAGCGGTGCCAACTCATGCGCTAACAATTTAATCAATGTGGTTTTACCTGCGCCATTTTTACCCAGCAAACCAATACGCTCGCCCGGTCTGATGGCTAACTCAATATTGCTGATAAGTGGCTGACTTGCATAACCCACACTCATGTTATCTAGCACCAGCAAGGGATCAGGCGCAGACACTGGCGCTCTGAACTCAAAGCTAAATTGTGAATCCACATGCGCAGCTGAAATCATCTCCATGCGTTCCAGCGCTTTTATGCGGCTTTGCGCTTGGCGCGCTTTGGTGGCTTGTACGCGAAAACGGTCAATATAACTTTGCAAGTGCGCAACCTTACGTTGCTGCTTTTCAAACATGGCTTGTTGCAAGGCTAGTTTTTCAGCACGCTGACGCTCAAAGTCAGAATAGCCGCCGCGATATAAAGTCAGCGTTTGCTGCTCGATGTGTGCAATGTGATTCACAATTGCATCCAAAAAATCACGGTCATGGGAAATCAAAAACAAAGTACCACGATAAGTTTGCAGCCAGCTTTCGAGCCAAATGACTGCATCTAAATCCAGATGGTTGGTGGGTTCATCGAGCAGCAGCAAATCAGAGCGGCACATTAAAGCACGCGCCAGATTCAAGCGTACGCGCCAACCACCAGAAAACGTGGCCACAGGCTGTTGCATAGACGCTTGACTAAAACCCAAGCCGTTTAATAACTCTGAAGCACGCGCTTTAGCACTGTAACCATCTACATCGCTTAAGCGCTGATGCAGCTCTGCAATCAATTCACCTTGATGATTCGCTTCTGCCTTTGCCAAGGCAGTTTCAATTTCCCGCAGCTCGGCATCGCCATCTAACACGAACTCAATGGCGGGAACTGCTAAAGCTGGCGTCTCTTGCGCCACGTGCGCCACCACCCAGCTGGCCGGCATTTCAAAGTCGCCGTTTTCTGCGTGCAGCTCACCGCGCAGCATGGCAAATAACGAAGATTTACCCGTGCCATTAGCGCCAGTTAAGCCGACTTTATGCCCAGGATGCAACTGCATGGTTGCGCCCTGAATCAGGATTTTTGTGCCGCGTGTTAAGGTGAGTTGTTTAAATTGAATCAAAGGACTTAGCTCTTAAAAACCGTGTATTGGGTTGTATGAGGTCAACCAAACTTAAATTAGCTCGCTATTCTAAATGATTACATCATTTGTGCTGATAAATCTTTTAATTCACTGAGCAACGCTTATAAAAATTCAACACTGCTTTTACATTGTATTTACATTTGCTATGCCAGCTAAAACCCACCTGTGCGCGGATATTGC
>NCHI01000013.1:24456-25878 GCA_002281815.1 Methylotenera sp. 24-45-7 | reverse complement strand
CATGTATTCTGGTATTTTGCTGCTTGCCATTCCGTTTGAAAGTGTGCTGTTTCCCCTTGGGAAATTTTTAAGTGGATTGATCAATCTGACGAATGATATTTTATTCTGGATAGAAAATCTTCCCTTTTCAAGTATTTCGGGAATATGGATCAACGGTTTTCAGCTTTTTCTGCTTTGTACATTTATTCTAACTCTCCTGTTTTGGTCGGAATTCAAGTTGAAAATCTTTGTATTTACAGCAATGATTTCGGGCATGATCCTTTTCATGAGTATTTCCCTGGACCGGATTCTAAATTTTAAAAAGGAAGAGCTGATATTTTTTAGTACTCGCAGAAACTCCGCAATTGCTTATTCCCGAGGGGCTAAATGTATTGTTCTGGCAGATTTTGATTCTTCAGACAGATCTTTCTCTTATGCCATAAAGCCGGCTTTAGAAAGCAGGGGACACACCGATATCACCTTGCTCAATATTGATAGTACATTAAGAGGCGATTCGTACTGGTCAGATTCCAATTTTATGCAATTTGGAAAGTTCAGAATGTTGCGATGGGACAGAAAAATCAGTTTGCCGAAATCAGGCGAAAGATTAAAAGTTGAAAAATTAGACGTTGAAGTTGGCGGCACAGTGACGCTAGATCAAATTCTAATGGTATCAGACGGCGACAACACAACAATTGGCTCACCTATTATCAAGGGTGCTAAAGTTAAAGCAACAGTGCTGTCACATGGCCGTGGCGACAAAGTGATGATTTTTAAATTCCGTCGTCGTAAACACTACCGTAAAACCCAAGGTCATCGCCAAAGTTTTACTGAAATTAAAATCGAAGCAATTGCTGCTAAGTAAGCAATTTAAGAATTAAGGATTAAATCATGGCACACAAAAAAGCAGGCGGTAGTTCACGTAACGGTCGCGATTCACACTCACAACGCTTAGGTGTAAAAGCCTTTGGTGAGCAAGTTGTTTCAGCTGGTAGCATTATCGTGCGTCAGCGCGGTACAAGAATGCATGCTGGTGAAAACGTTGGTATGGGTAAAGACCATACTTTATATGCAAAAGCTGATGGTAAAGTTTTCTTTACTATCAAGGGTGCATTAAAACGTAAAACTGTGAACATTATTCCAGCTTAATTTTTACGGAATTACTAAAAGCCCTGTCGTTTTGATGGGGCTTTTTTATTTGGTACACTCTAAATATGAAATTTATTGACGAAGCAACAATTAAAATATTCGCTGGCGACGGCGGTAACGGCGTTGCCACGTTTCGTCGTGAAAAATACGAACCTATGGGTGGTCCTAGCGGCGGAGACGGCGGTCGTGGTGGTTCTATAGTTGTAGAAGCTGATCGCAACATCAACACCTTAGTGGATTATCGCTACACGCGCAGCTTCAGAGCGCAGCGTGGCGAAAACGGCCGCAGTGCAG
>NCHI01000013.1:0-24437 GCA_002281815.1 Methylotenera sp. 24-45-7 | reverse complement strand
TTACCGTTATTTCAGACAAGTCTAGCGGACAAATGCTGGTTGACTTGAGCGAGCATGGTCAACGTGCGCAAATGGCTAAAGGTGGTAACGGCGGTTTGGGAAATGTGCATTTCAAATCCAGTTTAAATCGTGCGCCACGCCAATGTACTAAAGGTGAGCCAGGTGAAGAAATTGAGCTTTATCTTGAGCTCAAAGTATTGGCTGATGTAGGTTTGCTTGGTATGCCTAATGCAGGAAAATCTACTTTCATACGCTCTGTGTCTGCGGCAAAACCCAAAGTGGCAGATTATCCATTTACGACCTTGCATCCTAATCTGGGTGTGGTGCGTGTGGATACTGAACGCAGTTTTGTTATCGCGGATATCCCGGGCATTATTGAAGGTGCAGCTGAGGGTGCCGGCTTGGGGCATCAGTTCTTGCGCCATCTTGCACGCACTTCATTGTTATTGCATTTGGTAGATATTGCACCGTTTGACGAAAATGTAGATCCGGTGCATGAAGCGAAAGCGATTGTTGAAGAGCTTAGAAAGTATGATGAAGCGCTCTACGATAAGCCGCGTTGGTTAGTGCTGAATAAAATTGATATGTTGCCGGATTCGCAATCAGTAGTGAAACAGTTTGTGAAAGATTATGGCTGGAAAGGTCCGGTGTTTGCAATTTCTGCCATCAGTGGTTTGGGATGTAAAGAGCTGGTTTACGCCATTATGCAGCACATTGATGATAATCGAGCATCTGTGCACGAGGCGCTAGATAGTAAGCCATCTGAGGATTCAGAAACTAAGAATGAAATCGTCTGAATTTAAATCTTTAGTGGCGGATGCTGCGGTAATTGTCGTTAAGGTTGGTTCCAGCCTGGTGACAAATAACGGTAACGGTTTGGATAAATCCGCTATTGCGGCATGGGCTGGGCAAATTGCTGCATTGGCACAGCAGGGCAAGCAGATTGTACTTGTGTCTAGCGGTGCAGTAGCTGAAGGTATGCAGCGTTTAGGTTGGAAAAAACGTCCAACAGCAGTCAATGAGTTGCAAGCGGCGGCCGCTGTTGGTCAAATGGGTTTGGTGCAAATGTATGAAAGCTGTTTTGCCAAGCATCAATTGCATACGGCGCAAGTGCTGTTAACGCATGATGATTTGGCTGACCGCAAGCGTTATTTGAATGCGCGCACAACTTTGCGCACTTTGCTGGATATGAATGTTATTCCTATCATTAACGAGAATGATACGGTGGTGACGGATGAAATCAGGTTTGGTGATAATGATACCCTAGGCTCGTTGGTGGCTAACCTGATTGAAGCAGATACTCTGATTATTTTGACAGATCAGCAGGGATTATATTCAGCGGATCCGCGCAGTAATCCGGAAGCAAAATTTATCAGTTTTGCAACGGCGGGTGATGCGGCTTTAGAGCAGATGGCAGGCGGTGCTGGAACTAGTATTGGCACTGGCGGCATGCTCACTAAAATTTTGGCAGCCAAACGTGCAGCACGCAGTGGTGCGCATACGGTGATTGCTTCAGGTCGTGAAAAAGATGTTTTAGTGCGTTTAAGTGCGGGTGAAGCAATCGGCACACATCTAGAAGCGACACAAATGAAAACTGCAGCCCGTAAACAGTGGCTGGCAGATCACCTGCGAATGTCTGGTAAGTTGGTGTTGGATGCTGGCGCAGTTAAGGTGTTAAAAACTGATGGCAAGAGTTTGTTGCCGATAGGTGTGACAGCGGTTGAAGGTTATTTTGAACGCGGTGACGTAGTTGCTTGCGTTGATTTGGATGGTAACGAGATTGCACGTGGTTTGGTTAACTATAACGCTAGTGAAGCGGCGCGCATTATGCGTAAGTCTAGTAGTGAAATTGAATCGATTTTGGGTTATGTAGACGCAGCAGAATTAATCCATCGCGATAATCTAATTTTGTTATAAATTGAATAATCCAGTTAAAAAGGAATGCTTGTGGCAAACAATAAACCATTAGTAGCCATTATCATGGGCTCAGATAGTGATTGGCCGGTGATGAAAAACGCTGCACAAATGCTGGCCGATTTCGGTGTTGCGTATGAAGCTAAGGTGGTTTCAGCGCATCGGACACCTGACTTGATGTTTGCATTTGCCGAAAGCGCAGCTAGCAACGGCCTGCAAGTCATCATTGCTGGTGCCGGTGGCGCAGCGCATCTGCCTGGTATGGTTGCAGCCAAAACAACCCTGCCAGTATTGGGTGTGCCAGTGCCATCTAAGCATTTACAAGGTCAGGATTCTTTATTATCAATTGTGCAAATGCCTAAAGGCATTCCAGTCGCCACTTTTGCAATTGGTGACGCAGGTGCAGCTAATGCAGGCTTGTTTGCAGTTTCAATTTTGGCAAATCATGATGCGGGTCTTGCAGAAAAGCTTGCTGAGTTCCGCAAAAAACAAACAGAAAAAGTATTTAATATGGTGTTAACTGACCAGCCGTCAGTCAATTGCTAACCGTCAGTGAGTTGAAAGTGAAACTATGAGTCAGCGTAATGTGATTCTTCCTCCGGCAATGCTGGGTATGTTAGGTGGCGGTCAGCTTGGCCGCTTTTTTGTGATTGCTGCGCATGAAATGGGTTACAAAGTCACGGTGCTTGATCCGGACAAAAATAGTCCAGCCGGTAAAATTGCCGATGTGCATATTTGTGCTAAATATGACGACGCAGACGCATTGAAACTAATAGCAGAAACCTGCCTAGCAGTGACTACCGAATTTGAAAATGTGCCTGCATCTAGCTTGGAGCACTTAGCTAAATCAATTCCGGTGCGCCCTTCTGCCAATAGTGTTGCCATTGCGCAGCATCGCGTGAGCGAGAAAAATTTTATTAAGAACGCAGGCTTGCCAGTGGCGCCATTTGCTGTGATTGACAGCGATGCTGATATTCCCGCTGATGGCAGTGAGATTTATCCGGCTATTCTTAAAGTGGCGCGCTTTGGTTATGACGGTAAAGGTCAGGCGCGTGTAGCGAATTCTGTTGAAGCGAAAAAAGCTTTTGCTGAGTTCGGGCAAGAAGAGTGCGTGCTAGAGAAAATGTTGAAACTGGATTATGAAGTTTCAGTAGTGCTAGCAAGGGATGCTAACGGACAGGTGACTACATTTCCTACTGCTGAAAATAGTCATCTGAATGGCATCCTTGATATCACTATTGTTCCTGCAAGAGGCAGTGATGCAGTGAATCATCAGGCACAGAAGTTAGCGATTACTGTGGCTGAAAAGCTTGATTACACTGGTGTATTGGGTGTTGAGTTTTTTGTGTGTGATGGTGAGTTGCTGGTGAATGAAATTGCACCGCGGCCGCACAATTCAGGGCACTACACGCTGGATGCTTGTGTGACCAATCAGTTTGAACAGCAAGTGCGCGTGATGACTGGCTTGCCTTTAGGTAGCAGTCGTCAGCACAGCCCAGCGGTAATGGTGAACTTGTTGGGTGATATTTGGCCGCAAGTGGATGGTAAGCAAAGCGAACCTGAGTGGCAGCTGGCTTTCAATAATGCTCAGTTAAAAATGCATTTATATGGTAAGCACGAAGCTAGACCGGGTCGCAAAATGGGGCATTACACTGTGGTTAGCAATACCCGTGATGATGCTATCAAACTTGCATTGCAGGTGCGCGCTGAGTTGAATATTGGCGAGTAAGTACGATTTAAATACGATTAGTTGGTAAACTAAAACTGCTTTAAAGTAAGCGATAGAAAATAAAAAAGCCGAACTGTTGTTCGGCTTTTTTAATGTTCGACCTTTTAACGGATCGACTTTTTAAATTCTAACTGTCAGTGAAAGCTTATTAAGCCATCGCTTTGATAGCAGCATTCAAACGGCTCTTATGACGTGAAGCCTTATTTTTGTGAATGATGTTTTTGTCCGCAATGCGGTCAATCACACTTACATTCTCTGTAAACGCAGCAGTAGCAGCGGCTTTGTCACCAGCTTCTACAGCTTTAATAATTTTTTTAATTGCTGTGCGCAAAGTTGAACGCAAGCTCGCATTGTGAGCACGTTGCTTCACTGCTTGACGAGCACGTTTTCTTGCTTGTGCGGTATTTGCCATCTTGTCTTTTCCTAAAGGATTTCTAAAAGCTATTCAAAATACGAAGCCCATAATAATAGCTATTTTATAAAAATAATGCAAGTTATAAACAACAAATAAGCTAAGCAATTACTACGACATGTAACGTGACATGTTAAAATCATGCAATATGTTGTTAATAATATACTTTCATCATTTCTCAATCCAATAAATAAAGCATGAACTTACTCAAAGCGCTGGCTAAAGTCGGCAGCATGACATTCGTCTCGCGTATATTAGGTTTTGTGCGTGACACGCTCATTGCACGCGTTTTTGGCGCGGGTATGTTGAGTGATGCATTTATTGTGGCATTTAAAATCCCTAACTTGTTACGAAGAATTTCTGCTGAAGGTGCATTTAGTCAGGCATTCGTACCAATTTTGGCGGAATATAAAAGCCAGCGTGGGTTTTCAGAAACGCAAGTTTTGGTGAATCGCGTGGCGACTTGGTTAGGCATCATTTTAGTAGTGGTCACCATACTTGGCATGCTGGCGGCGCCGTGGATAGTCAGTTTGATTGCGCCCGGCTTCAGAGCCGATGCGGCCAAAATGCAGCTCACTATTGAGTTGTTACGTATTACCTTTCCCTATATCTTTTTTATTTCGCTAGTATCAATGGCGGGTGGGGTGCTCAACACCTATAACCGATTCGGCATTCCGGCTTTTACACCGGTCTGGCTGAATGTGTCGATGATTGCGGCAGTGTTATTTTTTGCCGATTATTTTGATGAGCCGATTAAGGCGCTGGCTTGGGCAGTATTCGTGGGTGGATTTTTGCAGCTGATTTTTCAAATTCCCTTTTTAAAACAAATCGGCTTACTGCCTAAGTTTGATTTTAAGCGTGATGATGAAGGTGTATGGCGCATTTTAAAATTAATGGGCCCTGCGGTACTCGGCGTTTCTGTGGCGCAAATTTCACTTATTTTAAATACAATTTTTGCTTCGTTTTTAATCACTGGCAGTGTGAGTTGGCTTTATTACGCAGATAGATTAATGGAGTTTCCTACCGGCGTGCTAGGGGTGGCTTTAGGCACGATATTATTGCCTAGTTTATCCAAAGCTTATGCGAGTAAGGATGATAGTGAATACTCACAATTGCTGGATTGGGGCTTACGCTTAACTTTCATTTTGGCTGCGCCCGCTGCTGTGGCTTTGGCCGTGCTGGCAGCGCCTTTAGTCACCTCATTATTCTTCTACGGCAAGTTTACTGCGCTGGATGTTGCCATGACGCAGCAAGCCTTGATTGCATACAGTATTGGCTTGTTAGGTTTGATTTTAGTGAAGATTTTGGCACCTGGTTTTTATGCGCGGCAGAACATTAAAACCCCAGTAAAAATAGCGGTATTTACACTGGTCATGACGCAATTAATGAATATTCTGTTTGTGTTTGTGCTGGATTTACGCCACGCTGGTTTAGCCTTAGCAATTGGGGTTGGTGCCTGTATTAATGCTGCTTTGCTTTACTATCACCTGCGCAAGTCTGGCTGCTTTCATCTGCAAGCAGGCTGGTTCAAGTTTTTAATCAAACTTGTATTTGCGCTAATTGTGATGGGCACAGTGCTTTATTACACCATGGGTGATGCTACGACTTGGCTTAACTATAGTTTGCTAGAACGTTTAATCTATTTAACAGGTTTGGTGTTGTTAGGTGCTGTGAGTTATTTCGCAACACTTTTATTAGTGGGATTCAGGCCACGCGATTACATACGCAGAGTCAACCGTTAATGCAAGTTTTTAGACATATTCCAAGCTTGTTGCAGCCACCTACAGCACTAGCGATTGGTAACTTTGATGGCATGCATTTAGGTCATCAGGCTTTACTTAATCAGCTTATGCAAACCGCGCAAGCAAAAAAATTGATTCCGGCAGTGATGACGTTTGAGCCGCATCCGCGTGAATTTTTTACGCCAGAAACTGCACCTGCACGTTTGCGCTCACTACGTGAAAAGCTGGAATATTTAACAGAGCTTGGCGTGGCGCGGGTTTATATTATGAAGTTTAACCGCAAATTTGCAGGCATCAGTGCGCAGGCGTTTATGCAAAATATTCTGCGTGAGGCATTGAATGCCCAATCTATTTTAGTGGGAAGTGATTTTAAATTTGGCGCAAAACGTGCAGGTTCTGTGGACGATTTTAAGGCTGCCGGATTTGATTTAATTGATCTGCCACAAGTAGATATGGCGGGCGAGCGTGTATCTAGCACGCGTGTACGCCAGGCGTTGGCTGATGGCCGCCTGCAAGAAGCCGCGACTTTGCTGGGCAGGCAGTATAGTATCAGCGGCAAGGTCGTGCATGGTGCGCAGCGTGGCCGCACGATTGGTTTTCCAACAGCGAATGTACACATGCGTCATGAGCGACCTGCATTAACCGGTGTATATGCAGTAAAATTAGATGGTTTACATGCGGTCGCTAATTTGGGCGTGCGCCCTACTATCGCGGGTATTCCAAAGCTAAGCCTAGAAGTACATGTGCTAGATTTTAATGGCAATTTATACGACAAACATGTGCATGTGGAGTTTTTCCATAAAATCCGCGATGAAATAAAGTTTGACGGGCTGGATGCGCTGAAAGCGCAGATTGCAAAAGATGTGGCAGTAGCGAGAAAGTTTTTTGACTTTGTCATTCCGACGCAAGTCGGAATCTAGCGACGTTGAGAAAAAAGACACTGGATTCCGACTTGCGTCGGAATGACGGGAAATTAAGATTTGATTAGAGATTAAGAAATGACAGAAGAATCAAAATATAAATTAAACCTGCCGGAAACGGCGTTTCCTATGCGTGGCGATTTGGCGAAACGTGAACCTGCATGGTTACAAAAATGGCAGGATAAAAAGCTTTATCAGCGCATTAGGGCGTCACGTAAAGGTGCCGAAAAATTCATTCTGCATGATGGCCCGCCTTATGCCAACGGTGATATTCACATTGGTCACGCGGTGAATAAAATTCTTAAAGATGTGATTGTAAAATCCAAAACCATGAGTGGTTTTGATGCGCCTTACGTGCCAGGCTGGGATTGTCACGGCTTGCCGATTGAATTGGTGGTTGAGAAAAATCATGGTAAAGACATCGCTCCAGCCAAGTTTCGTGAGCTGTGTCGTGAATATGCCGCTGAACAAGTGGCGCGCCAGAAAAAAGACTTTATTCGCTTAGGGGTACAAGCGGATTGGGATAATCCCTACCTCACCATGGATTTCAAAACTGAAGCCGACATCATGCGTGCTTTGGGTGATATTTATAAAAATGGCTATTTATACCAAGGCAGCAAACCTGTGCATTGGTGTGTGGATTGCGGTTCAGCGCTAGCTGAAGCAGAAGTTGAGTATGAAGATAAAAACTCACCTGCGATTGACGTGGGCTTTAAAGTTGCAGATAAAGCCGCGCTAACTAAAGCCTTTGGTGTGGAAGTACAAGGTGACGCTTATGCGGTGATTTGGACAACCACACCATGGACGTTGCCAGCCAATCAGGCAGTTTCTGTGCATCCGGAATTTGATTACGATTTGATTCAAACCAGTAAAGGCTTGTTGATTCTTGCGCATGGTTTAGCTGAGGCAACCTTGGTGCGCTATGGCGAGCTTGATACTAAAACACTGGCTTCATGTAAAGGTGCAGCGTTAGAGTATTTGCATTTGCAGCACCCGTTTGAAGCGCGTCAGGTGCCGGTGATATGTGGTGATCATGTGACGGCCGAGGCGGGTACTGGCTTGGTACATACCGCACCAGCACATGGTTTGGATGACTATGCGGTGGGTATGCGCTACAACTTACCAGTAGACTGTCCAGTGGGTGATGATGGTAAATTTTATAGCCGTGTTGAAAAACTTGCGGGCATGAGCATTTGGGATGCCAATAAGGTGGTGATTGAAACCTTGCAGGCAGGCGGCAATTTAATGGCTTCTGTACGGTTGAACCATAGCTACCCACATTGCTGGCGCCATAAAACGCCAGTGATATTCCGCGCGACACATCAGTGGTTTATTGGTATGAATGAGCAGGACGCTCAGGGTGTTAGTTTGCGTCAACGTGCAAATAGTGCTGTTGCCCAAACTGAGTTTTTCCCGGCATGGGGTCGCGCACGTCTAGAAGCGATGATTAAAAATCGCCCTGACTGGTGCGTATCACGCCAGCGTAACTGGGGTGTGCCAATGCCACTGTTTGTGCATAAAGAAACCGGTGAGCCGCATCCACAAACTGCTGAGTTGCTGGAAAAAGTGTGTCTGCAAGTCGAGCAACAGGGCATTGAAGCTTGGTTTAGTTTAGACGGTGCTGCGTTTTTAGCAGCGAACGCGCCACAGCATGCCGAGCAGTATAAAAAAGTTACGGATACTTTGGATGTTTGGTTCGATTCAGGTGCAACACATGCGGCGGTATTGAAACGTCGTCCTGAGTTACAACACCCGGCAGATTTATATTTAGAAGGTTCAGATCAACATCGCGGCTGGTTCCAGTCTAGCCTGCTAACGGGTTGTGCTATTGATGGTCGCGCACCTTACAAAGCATTGCTAACCCATGGTTTTGTAGTCGATGGTGCTGGTCATAAAATGAGTAAATCCAAAGGCAACGTGGTTGCGCCACAAAAAGTTATGGATACTTATGGCGCAGATATTCTGCGTTTGTGGACGGCCTCTACCGATTACTCTGGTGAACTGACAATTTCAGATGAAATTCTGAAACGGGTGGCTGAAAGCTATCGACGTATCCGCAATACACTACGTTTTTTACTGGCAAACTTGGCTGATTTTGATGCGAACAAAGATTTATTGCCAGTGAATGAATGGCTGGAAATTGACCGTTACGCGCTTTATTTAACTAACAAGCTGCAAACTGAAGTGCTAGCTGATTATGACCGTTATGAGTTTCACTTGGCGGTGCAAAAGTTCGTGAGTTTTTGCTCTGAAGATTTGGGCGGTTTTTATTTGGATATTCTTAAAGACCGTCTATACACATCAGGTGAAACTTCACATGCACGTCGTGCTGCACAAAGCGCGTTACATCATATTACGCATAGCATGATGCGTTTAATGGCACCTATTTTGAGCTTTACTGCCGATGAAATTTGGCAAACTTTGGGCTTAGACGCTGACAAAACTGTTTTTGAAGAGTTATGGTATACGTTGCCAGCGCACGGATTGAGCGATGCTGATTTGCAGGCATGGCAAACGGCTCTCGAGGTGCGTGCTATTGCGAATAAGGCGATAGAAGAAAAACGTGGGCAAGGTTTAGTAGGCTCGTCACTACAGTCTGAATTAGATATTTATGCCGATGGCGCAGTATTTGAGGCTCTAAACCGTTTGGGTGACGATTTGCGTTTTGTGTTGATTACTTCGCGTGCAACAGTGCATCAGCGTACCGGAACATTAGAAGTGCAAGTTACACCAAGTGCTCATGTTAAATGTGATCGTTGCTGGCATTACCGAGCAGATGTGGGCGCCAATTCGGAACATGCGCATATTTGCAGCCGTTGCGTGAGCAATTTGTTTGGCAAGGGTGAGGTGCGTACACATGCTTAATTTTGAGATGCCAATTTTTCATGATCGTCATTCCCGCGTAGGCGGGAATCCAGGCTAGGTGGCATTTTTGCTATTACTTATATCATCATGAATGTTCAATTTTATCGTTGCCTAGATTCCCGCCTACGCGGGAATGACGGAGTCTGAGATGTCAGTTATTTTTCGTTGGTTTAGCATCAGCGCCGTTATCGTAGCGCTGGATTTATACACCAAACACTTGGTGCAAAACGCTTTTGTGTATGGTGAGCATCTCACTATCAATACTTATTTTGATCTGGTGCGCTACCACAATGAAGGCGCGGCATTTAGCTTTTTGGCCAATGCCGGTGGCTGGCAAAAGTGGTTTTTTACCGCAATTACTGCCATTGCTGTGATAGTCATTACTTATCTCATCATTAAGCATCATGCTGAAAAGCTGTTTTGTTGCGGTTTGGCTTTGGTGCTGGGTGGTGCAATTGGCAATCTGTACGACAGGTTAACCTTAGGTTATGTAGTCGATTTTCTGTATTTCCATATCGACGATTTGTATTGGCCAGCTTTTAACGTTGCAGATAGCGCTATTTGTATTGGTGTAGGACTGCTGCTAATGGATAGTTTTAAAAAAGAAAAACCTTTTGCCGGCAAGTAAGTCTATTTGAAGTTGCCATTTGTTTTGATGGCTGAATTTATTAAGTCTTAGGGGTTAGAAATGCCAGATTGGAAAAAGCTGATTGCTAGTAAAATTGCCTTGGCAAAAAAAGGCAATCAAACTGGTAAAGTGAACGCCAATGTGCGCGTTCCTGCTGGGCAAACCGAAGTTAAAAACTTTCCCAGACTAGACTTAGGCATCATTCCTGAAATTTCAAATACTAATTGGCAGCTGCGCGTTTATGGCCTAGTGGATCATGAACTCAATATCGATTGGTCGGCGTTTCAAGCCTTGCCGCAAGTGACCGATGTATCTGATTTTCATTGCGTGACACGCTGGAGCCAACTAGACATGGACTGGCAAGGCGTGCGTGCGCAGGATTTATTGGCATTGGCACAGCCGCAAGAAAGCGCGGCTTATGTCACCTTACACGGCTATGATGGCTACACCACAAACTTGCCGTTGAGTGCATTGCTAGATGACGATGTGATCATTGCGCACAGTGTGTTGGGAGCGCCATTAACTCTAGAGCATGGCGGACCCGTGCGGCTGGTTGTGCCTAAGCGTTACGCTTGGAAGAGCGCCAAATGGCTAAAGGCTATCGAGATTCATCAGTTTGACCGTCCCGGTTTTTGGGAAGTGCGTGGCTATCATAATGAAGCTGACCCATGGATAGAGCAGCGCTTTTCGGATGATGACTATTAAGCCAGGCGCCTATTAGCGTAGTTTTGACGGAAAGTGGCATACGAAATTTTGTGCCCAATATGACTATTGTGCTGTTAGTATTACACATGGTTAACCAGCGCATATTATTACAATGTCAAATTTCGAAAATTTAAAATTAAAAAATCAATTATGTTTTGCTTTGTATGCCGCGACCAATGCAATTACGCGCACCTATCGTAACCGCTTAAATCATATCGGACTTACTTATCCCCAATATTTAGTGATGATGGTGCTGTGGGAAGCCGATGGTTTAACAGTGAAAAACTTGGCAGAGCAATTGCATCTTGATTCAGCCACTATTACACCTTTATTGAAGCGTTTAGAAGTAATGGGCTTTGTGCACCGCCGTCGTAACACTAAAGACGAGCGTGTGGTAAATATTTTTCTGAGTGACAAAGGCCGCGAAATTGAAGCTGCCGTAGCAGCTGTGCAAACGGTTGTTGCATGCCAAACCGGTTTACCAGAAGATGAATTTGTCGAATTACGTAGCACTTTGCACCAACTAGTCGAGACGATTAATAACAATGATGGCGCTTAAAACCCCGCATTGAATTGATGTAGTTTAGCGTATTCAAAACAGCCCTCAATATGTTTCATATTGAGGGCTGTTTGCTTTAGATATGGCTGGTTATGGATGTGAGATGTGTTTTTGGATTAGGCGCTTGGATTAGGCACTTGGGTTAGGAACTTGCGCTAGGATTTTTGCCTAATTTTCTTTGTAGCGTGCGTCTATGCATATTCAAGCTGCGCGCAGTAGCAGAAATATTGCCATCGTTTTCAGCAAGTACGCGCTGTATGTGTTCCCATTCTAATCGGTTCACAGAGAGCGGATTGCTGGCGAGTTCAACATCTTCGTTACCGGATTTTTTTTCAAAAGCCGACACAATTTCGTCGGCATCGACTGGTTTTGCCAGATAATGCGTCGCGCCTAATTTAATGGCTTCAATCGCCGTGGCAATGCTGGCGTAACCGGTGAGTACAACAATTTTGGTGCCCGCCTGCAAGCCTGTAAGCTGTCGCACTAATACCAAACCTGAATTGCCGGTCATTTTAAGGTCAACTACTGCAAACTCAGGCGGCTCTGCCTTGGCCAGTTCAAAAGCCGTTTCTGCACTATTGGCAGTTGACACAGCAAAGCCGCGTTTACGCATGGCTATTGCCAGTACGTTTAAGAAATCATTATCGTCGTCTACTAGCAATAGCGTTGCCTGTTCAGGCGAGGGATTAAGGTTTAAGTCAGTCATATACAGCTCTTATTTTGCGATGCGTAAATTTTTGAGTGGCAATCTTACCACTGCCAATACCCCACCATCGGGGTGGTTAGATAGGTTTAACTCACCATTAAAACGTGTCAATATGACTTGCGTCAGGTAAACCCCCAAGCCCATGCCTTGCTCAGCTTTGGCGCTGAAAAATGGCTTACCTAATTGCTGTTTAACTTCTTCAGACAGGCCATCACCAAAGTCTCTAATTTGAATCATTAACCTAGTTTCATCCCAATTTGCATTGAATAGGATTTGTTCCGGAGAAGCATCTGCTGCGTTATCGAGCAGATTTTGCAGTGCTTGTGTCAGGGTTCTATCCGTAAAAATAATCGGGTCAGTTTCACTATCAGTTAGTGTAAGCACTAACTCGGTAGCCGGACGTGTATCTCGCCAGCGTTGAATAGATTCCAGCAGAAATTCTCGCAAAGATTGCCCCTGGCCGGCATCAGCACGGTTTTGGCCTGCGTTGCGCGTAATGCTGGATAGAATTTCTTTGCAGCGTTGAATTTGTGTACGCAGAATTTGTAATTGTTGTAGCTGCTCTGGCTGCTGAGCTAAGTCTTGTGCTAACTCGTTGCTGATGACCGCCATGGTTGATAATGGTGTGCCTAATTCATGTGCAGCACTGGCCGCCAATGTGCCTAGTGAGAGTACACGCTCACTTTCGAGCGATTGCTCACGTACCGTTGCCATGAGCTGATCGTATTCACGCAGGCTTTGACCGATGCGCGTCACAAAAAACGCAATAATGCCAGCACTTACCACAAACCCAAGCCACATGCCTACCAAATGAATATCCAGTGTTTTGCCTGCAATATCATGCATGTGTAAATGTGACAGCGGCACGTAGTAAAACACCAGCAAAGAATAGCAAGCAACAGCAACAGCAGCCAATAACCAGGCATAGGCACGCTTTAACGCCACGGCGGCAACTGTGAGCGGCAGTAAGTACATCCAGACCAGCGGGTTGCTATAGCCGCCAGTGTAATAAAACAAAATAGTTAAAGCGGCTAAATCACCCAGCAGCATGAGTGGCAGCTCGATTTCATGCACGTTGCTGTGTTTTCTTAAGCGCAGCAGCGTAATCAAGTTAAGCAGCAGCATGCCGCCAACAGCGATTGCAATCGGTAATTGCGGCAGGGGAATGTGCAGATAAAACAAAGTGAACGTTGCCGCCAACATGAAGGTAATCATCACGCTGCGCAACAGTAGCAAGCGTTGCAAATTGCGATGCGAAGGGTTTGCTAAAGGAATTAACTGCGTCATGAAAGAAATCATTTTTACCTGATGAATATGCATTGTCGCTAATGCGCGAGATTTGAGCAACTGCGACAATATGCCACATTCCGGAAAGGGCTTTGTTTAGATACACTCGCTTTACTTTAAATCACACTACATGACCTAGCAATGCAACATAAAATAATACTCATGGTGAGCTTGTCATTATTAAGCCCTTACAGTTTCGCAGACCATAACGCAGCTATTAGTATTGATAAAATTGAAGTACGCGCACCTTTGATTGATAGCCGCATACTTAAGCATCCGGCTACGGTTGAAACTTACGACAGAAAACAAATAGAAGACAGCATCAACGCTGCCACCCCTGCACAAACCTTAAAATATTTACCCAGCATACAAGTGCGCGAGCGCTTTATTGGTGACCGCAACGGCATTATCGCTACCCGTACTATCGGCACCTTATCAAGTGCGCAGAGTATGTTGTACGCAGATGGCGTGCTGTTATCTAATTTGCTGGGCAATTCTTTTGCGTTTCCGCCACGCTGGGGCATGGTAAGCCCGGAAGAAATCGAGAGCATCAGCATGATGTATGGGCCATTTTCTGCTTTGTATGCGGGTAACTCTTTTGGCGGGGTGATGAGCATTGCCACGCGCATGCCAGAAAAATTTGAAACCCATGCCAGCGCACAGGCGTTTAGTCAAAACTTTAAGCTTTATGGCACGGATGAAACCTATACCGGTAATCATCAAACTGCGTCGGTTGGTAATAAAGTCGATGATTTTTCATTTTGGCTGGGGGTAGACAGGCTAGAGAACAAAGGTCAGCCGATGAATTTTTCTACGGCGACACTTTCAAGCACTGCGCCAGGAGCAAGCCCAGTGGTGAATGGGGCGTTTCAAGATAAAAGTGAAACCAATGCCAACCGTGTGGTGTTTGGCGCCAATAGTATTGATAGTACCGAGCAAACCAATCTGAAGCTTAAACTCGCTTACGACTTTACACCGCAAATTAAAGCTAGCTACAGCTTAGGCGTTTGGGATATGGAGGGCAGAACCGATGTGCAGTCATATATTCGTGACCAAGCAGGTAATCAGGTTTACAACGGCCGTGTAAATTTCAATGGTAAACGTTACGATGTGTCTGGCCTCAATCCAGCGGAAGCCCAATCTATGCACATCATGCAAGCTTTGGATGTTAAGTCCAACACCAAAGGTTTTTTTGATTGGCAATTGACGCTATCGAATTACGATTATCAAAAAGATCGTAACAGTGCGGCTAACGCTTCTGCCAATGGTTCTGTAGTTGCAGGCAATCCCTATTTGACCAGAACTGGGCGTGTGACCGATTTATCTGGCACCGGCTGGAGCGTGTTTGATGCCCGTGCAACATTGCGCCCGAATCAACATACCGTTGATGTGGGCTACCATGTGGATCAATACGATTACAAAAGCGACACGCACAACACTGCTGATTGGGGTATTGGTTCCAAAGGTCTGCTCAATACATCGGCGCGTGGCGAAACCCAAACCCACGCACTTTATGTGCAGGACAAATGGCAGATTAATCCGCAATGGGCGCTGACTTTGGGTGGTCGTGCAGAGCATTGGCAGGCTTCTGATGGAGAAAATAAAACTACTATTTCCAATGTGCTGAAGACAGCTAATTACAAAGATGTATCAGAAACGAAATTTTCGCCTAAAGTTTCACTAAGCTTTGAGCCAGTGCCGGCTTGGGGCTTTCGCGCTGCATTTGGGCAGGCATTTCGCTTTCCTACTGTAACTGAGCTTTATCAACCTTTGCAAAACGGTGCCACCGCTTATTTTGTGCAGGCGAATCCAATTTTAAAACCAGAAGAAGTGATTGCAGCAGAATTAACCGCTGAGCGCCGTTTTGAAAATGGATTGCTGCGCGCCAGCTTTTTTAGCGAGAATAAGTACGATGCCTTGATTAACCAAACTTTGGCCAATGGCAGTGCGATTCCTTATGACACTGGCACTTGTACGCGCGCCGTGGGCTGTAGTTTTGTGCAAAGCGTAGACCATATTCGCACCCGTGGGTTAGAGCTGGCCACACAATGGCAAGACGTGCTGGTGCATGGTTTGGATTTGCAAGGCAGTGCGACCTTTACCGAGGCTGAAGTGTTAGCTAACAGCGCTGCCACGAATACGGTGGGCAATAAACCACCGCGTATTCCACGCAATATGTTTAAACTGGTGGCAACTTATCATCAAGGCAGCAATCTTACTTATAGTTTGGCTGCGCGTTATAGCGGCCGCCAGTATAATGCGCTAGATAATAGTGATGTAAACCCTGACACGTTTGGCGGCGCCAGCAAATTTTTTATCATGGATGTCAAAGCCAATTATAAATTTGCTGATCGGTTCACTGCCAGCTTAGGTATTGATAATTTAAATAACTATAAATCTTATGTGTTTCATCCTTATCCGCAACGCACTGCTTACATGCAAGTGAAATTTGACTATTAATGATTAAATACTTATTCGCACTTTACTTCACTTTATGCCCATGGCTGTCTAACGCACATGAGGCTCACACTGAGCATCAACATTCAAGTTTGGCAGTGAGTGTGGCATTTGATGCGCAAGGCCAGTTATGGCGCGCTAGCGTGAATGGTGGTCATGTAACGGTTGCCCACAGCGCAGATTTAGGCAAAACATTTTCTAAACCAGTAGTGGTAAATAAAACTCCACAAAAAATTGGTGCCGACAGCGAAGCACGTCCGAAAATTGCCATCACCAAACAAGGACATATTTATCTGACTTGGACCGAGGCACTTAAAAAACCATTTGCCGGATATATCTGGTTTGCACGTTCGATTGATCATGGTAAAAGCTTTGAAACCCCGCTGATTGTGCATCAAGACCGCAGCGAAATCACGCATCGCTTTGATGCCTTGAATGTCGCGGCGGATGGCAAAATCACTGTGACCTGGGTAGATAAACGCGACTTGATTGCTGCCAAAGCAGCCAAAAAACCTTATGACGGTGCCGCAATTTATTACGCAGTATCTACTGATAATGGCGCCAGCTTTATGCCTGAACAAAAGCTTGCTGATAGTAGCTGCGAATGCTGCCGCATTGCGCTCACTAATAAACCTGATGGCACGGTGGCTGCGTTATGGCGCCATGTGTTTGAGGGCAGTGAACGTGACCACATGATTGCTGAAATTCCAGCAGGCAAGGCACCTGCCGAGCCTAAACGCGCTACTTATGGCAAATGGAAAGTAGATGGTTGCCCACACCATGGTGCAGCCCTTGCCAGTGGTGGCGAAGCAGAGCGCTGGTGGGGCTATCATATGGCATGGTTTGATGGTGGCAATGATGAAACTGGTAAACAGTCTAGCTTATTTTATGCGCGTATGGATGGCGAGGCTTGGGTATCGTCACCAGCCAAAAAGTTTGGCAATATGCAAAAGCAAGCAGGGCACCCAGCACTGCTGGCAGCTGGTGAGCAGGTTTGGCTGGTATGGCGCGAAAAAGACGCCGGTAAAAGTCAAGTTTGGCTGATGAAATCTAGTGATGAGGGTAAAAGCTGGGAGGATAGACAGCTAGTCATCGAAGCTACCGGAAACGCAGATTACCCAATATTGCTGCAACACGGCAAGCAGGTGTATTTGGTTTGGAATACGCAGCAAGAGGGATTGAAGGTGTTGCCGCTATAATGTTGTTATAGTTATCTGCGGCTAATTAGATTTTTGCAGTTAAAAACACTCTTCAAGCTCATAAAATTTAACTAAGTCGCACACCAAACTTTGGTGTTATGCGCCAGTTCCATCCAAATAGCCCAGCCGCTCGCACCACTGAGTAATAAGCCAGCCAAGCGCATGCCGTAAGGTTCTACGCTGTTGGTTTTGAGTTTTAGCCATAACCATGGCGCTACAAATAATGACACGCTGGAGCCTGCTGCAAATGCCGCCATACTCATGGCGCCGCCTAGCGGGTTGCCATTGAATGAAGCAATAATCAGCGCTGAGTAAAGCAAGCCACAGGGCATAAGCGCCCATAGCATGCCAATGTAAAAAAATCCGCCGCGTTTAACGCCGAGTTTTTTAACATGCACCCATATGCCGCGGCCTGCATTTTCTACCCAAATCGGTTGCCGCGCATAAATGATGAGCAGCACACCCCAGAAAAAAATCAGTACATGAAAAAAAGTCCATAGCGGGTGCAGTGATTTGCTGTAGCTGGAGAGCCAGGCGATACTTTGAATGGCAAAGGTGGCAATTGCACCAAGTAAGGCGTAACCGCAGAGACGGCCAAAATGATATTGGTAAATGGCATAGGGGTGTTGCTTTGATTGCGTGATGCCGGTGCACGCCGCACCGCACATCGCCACGCAATGCGGGCCGCCAGCCAAGCCCATGACTAAGGCGCTGGATAATAGTGCGGTTTCAATCACGGAAGTTTATTCTTGATTAACGCCGGTTGCCGCATGGTTACGCGCTTTAACTGCAGGTTCCAAGGCGTTTTTTTGCTCTTGGGTGAGCGCTTTTTTAAACATAGGCTCGCCCTGATTTTCTTCGTGTGATAACACTTCATCTTGCCCAACTACGGCGATGTATACCGTAATTAAACTGGCTACTACCACTATCGCAGGGCCGCCAAATGCCAGCCAGGCATAACCGTTTTGCCACCATTTTGTTTTTAGTTCTGTATCGTTTTTCTGCGCCATATGTAGTCCTTAGCGTGACATATAAAAGATAGATTTCTCAAAGATTTTTTCTTTGGAAGCCGCTGCTTCAATTTCAAATATGACTGGATGTGAGCCGCTCTTAATTGAGCCGTCATCGACTTGCAAACTCACTGCGACTGAGCGTGATTCAGCTGGATTGACTATAAATACGCCTTCAGAATTCAGAGATAAGCCTTTGATGCCAGTTGCTGCGATACGATAAGTTTCAGGGGATTCTGAAGCGTTGGTAATTTGCAGACGATAGACGTTTTCAACTTTGCCGCCAGCCACTAAGCGTGACATTACGCCGCGATCGCGAATCACATCGACTTTAAACGGCACGCGCATGGCGAGTGAGGCAATAAAGCCTACACATAAAATCAGCAAGAACCCCGTATAAATTAGCACGCGTGGGCGCAGTACTTTTTGTACGATTTGTTTTTGCGACCAATGCTGCTCAACCCCGTTATGCGTAGAAAAACGAATCAAGCCGCGCGGGTATTCCATTTTGTCCATGATGCTATTGCAGGCATCTACGCACAACCCACAGCTGATACATTCATATTGCAGACCATCGCGTATATCAATGCCGGTCGGACATACCTGTACACAGAAACTACAGTCAATACAATCGCCTAAACCTGTGGCTTTCGCATCCACACTGCGTGAGCGGCCGCTGCGTGGCTCGCCACGTTCTTGGTCATACGTCACGATTAAGGTGTCGTTATCAAACATAGCACTTTGAAAACGTGCGTAAGGACACATGTATTTACAGATTTGCTCACGTAGGAAACCAGCGTTGCCGTAGGTGGCAAAGCCATAGAACAGAATCCAGAAGGTTTCCCATGGGCTTAGACGGTATTGCATTACATTGTCTATGAGGTCGCGTATAGGCGAGAAATAGCCCAAGAAAGTAAAGCCTGTGAACATGGAAAATGCAATCCATGCACTGTGCTTTTGAAATTTTTTGTTAAATTTTCTTAAGCCAAACGGCAGCCCATCTAAGCGCATGCGTGCCGCACGGTCACCTTCAATCTTGCGTTCTATCCATAAGAAAATTTCTGTGTAGACCGATTGTGGGCAAGAGAAGCCACACCACAACCTGCCTGCGACAGCGGTAAACAGAAATAATGCCAGTGCGGCAATGATGAGAAGCACTACTAAATAAATCAGGTCTTGCGGATATAACACTAAGCCGAAGATGTAAAAGCGGTGCGTGCTGATATCCAGCAAGATGGCCTGTCTATCATTCCATAGCAGCCAAGGTGTGCCGTAAAACACAATTTGCGTAATCCAAATCGTGAGCCAGCGCATATTTTTGAAATAACCGGAAATATCACGTGGATAGATTTTAGGCTGAGACTCATACAGTGACTTCGGCTTGGAGCTATCTTCGGCAATCGGGATTACTTTTCTTGATTTCGGTTTCTGACTGGGAGTTTTTGGCGTGGACACTGATTGAGACCTTACAAAAATATGTCGCTAAATAGACAACGTCCACCATTTTAGCATAGGCAAAATAGTGGACGTTTCGAGAATCAGCAAGGATAGCGCAGCAATTGCATCATCCTTGATTTAGGTTAAAACACATGGATTATTTGGCTGCTTCACCGTTTGAAAAACGCCAAACATAAGCCGCCAATACATGAATTTGCTCAGGCGTAAAACGTGAACCTTGTGCTGGCATTTGATTGTTTTTACCGTGGTTAATACGCTCGATAATCGCAGCTTCGCCCGCACCATGTAACCAAATGTCATCGCTCAGGTTAGGGGCACCAATTGCCGTGTTACCTTTACCATCTACACCGTGGCAAGCAGCACATGCGGCAAATTTTTCTTTGCCTAATGCTGCGCGGTTAGTGTCGTGTTGGCTATCAGATAAGCTCAATACATAATGCGCCACATTTTTCACGTCATCTGCGTTGCCAACTGCTGCAGCCATTGGTGGCATCATGCCGTTGCGGCCATGGGTAATGGTTTGTGCAATGGTTTCTGGTGCGCCGCCGTATAACCAGTCTTTATCAGTCAGGTTAGGAAAGCCGCGGCTACCTTGTGCATCAGAGCCATGACATTGTGAACAATTGTTCATGAACAAACGCTCACCAATGGCCATCGCTTTTGCATCTTTTGCAACTTCTTCAGCCGGCATGCCAGCATATTTTGCATAAATCGGTGCAATACGCTCGTTAGACTCTTTTACTTCTTGCTGATATTGCTTCACTTGGGTCCAACCCAGCTTGCCGCTCCATGTGCCTAGGCCCGGATACAAAATTAGGTACACTACGCCGAAAACGCAGGTAATCACAAACATCCACATCCACCATTTTGGCATGGGGTTGTTCATCTCAATGATGTCTTCATCATAGACGTGACCAGTTGATTCGCCTGTATGCGCTGCATCATGCGACTTGCTGGTTAACAGCAATAAAGCCATACAAAACACGATGCCGCCAATTACGATAGCCGAAATAAAATACGGCCAGAAGGCACTTGTAAAATCACTCATTATTCATCTCCATCAAACGGCAGTTTTGCCGCTTCGTCAAAATCTTTTTTATGCCGTCCAGACCATGCCCAAACCCAAATACCAACAAAGGTAATCAGGGCTGCAACAGTGGCGATACTGCGTAAATCAGTTATGTCCATAGTCATTCACTTATTGTTTGAGTGCGGTGCCTAGCACTTGCAAGTAAGCAATCAAGGCTTCCATTTCAGTTTTGCCATACACCTCATTAGCCGAATTTTTAATTTCTTCGTCACTGTAAGGTACACCGGCAATTTTCAATGCACGCATGTGAGCTGGCAGTTTGTCTGCAGCCACTGGTGTTTTTTCCAGCCAAGGATAAGCAGGCATAACAGATTCTGGCACTAAATCACGTGGATTGATCAAGTGAATACGATGCCATTCATCACTATAACGACCGCCTACACGATGCAAATCAGGACCGGTACGCTTACTACCCCATTGGAACGGACGGTCGTATACGAATTCGCCAGCGACTGAATAATGGCCATAACGCAAAGTTTCTGCTTTGAAAGGACGAATCATTTGTGAGTGGCAGTTGTAACAGCCTTCACGTGTGTAAATGTCGCGACCTGCCAATTGCAAGGCGGTGTAAGGTTTTAAACCTTCCACCGGTTGCGTAGTAGATTTTTGGAAAAACAGCGGTACGATTTCAACCAAACCACCAAATGAAACCACAACCAAAATCAACACCACCATCAGGAAACTGTTGGTTTCAATCTTTTCGTGGCTAAAGCCTTTTTTCTCTTTATCTGACATTTTTATTCTCTCAAGCATGCGCTGCGATTGCAGTTGCAGGAATTCTGGCACGAGCGGCCTGACCCATTTGTACGGTTTTAATCACGTTCCACAGCATAATAATCATGCCGCTTACATACAGCATGCCACCGATCATACGGATGACATAGAATGGATGCATGGCTTTCACAGACTCAACAAACGTATAAGTGAGCGTGCCGTCGTCATTAATTGCGCGCCACATTAAACCAGCGGTTACGCCTGAAATCCACATCGCCGTAATGTAGAGCACCACGCCGATAGTCGCTAACCAGAAATGCAACTCAATGGCTTTTTTGCTGTACATTTGTTTCATGCCCCACAAACGTGGAATCAAGAAATACAGTGAACCCATCGATACGAAGCCTACCCAGCCTAATGCGCCAGAGTGCACGTGACCAATCGTCCAGTCAGTAAAGTGTGACAAAGCATTCACGGTTTTGATGGCCATCATCGGGCCTTCAAATGTACTCATACCGTAGAAAGACAATGAAACAATCAGGAAACGCAGGATAGGGTCATCACGCAATTTGTGCCATGCGCCTGACATCGTCATCATGCCGTTAATCATACCGCCCCAGCTTGGAGCCAGTAAAATCAGTGATAACACCATGCCGACTGATTGTGTCCAGTCTGGCAGTGCGGTGTAATGCAAGTGGTGCGAACCTGCCCACATATAAGTGAAAATCAAACCCCAGAAGTGCACGATAGACAAACGGTATGAGTACACTGGGCGCTCAGCTTGTTTTGGCACAAAGTAATACATCATGCCCAAAAAGCCAGCAGTCAAAAAGAAACCAACTGCGTTGTGACCGTACCACCATTGAATCATGGCATCTTGCACACCAGCATAAGCTGAGTATGATTTGCCCCATTCAGCAGGAATAGATGCACTGTTTACAATGTGCAGCAGAGCAACAACTAGAATGAATGCGCCGTAAAACCAGTTAGCCACATAAATGTGTTTGATTTTACGTTGTGCAATGGTGCCAAAAAACACAGTGGCATACATGATCCAAACCACCAGTAACAGCAAGTCGATTGGCCATTCTAGTTCAGCATATTCTTTGGCTTGGGTGTAACCCATAGGCAAAGTAATAATGGCCGCGATAATGACAGCCTGGTAACCCCAAAATGTGTAGCGCGCCAACAGAGGAAACGCCAGCTTGACTTGGCTAGTACGCTGCACAACGTAATAAGAGGTTGCAAATAAAGCACAGCCACCAAACGCAAAAATCACCAAGTTAGTGTGTAAAGGACGTAAACGACCAAAACTGGTCCAAGCCATCCCTAAATTCAGTTCAGGAAATGCAAGTTGAGCAGCAATAATGACGCCCATCAGCATGCCTACAACCCCCCAGACAACGGCCATCACGCTAAATCCACGGATGACGTAGTCGTCGTAAAACGTTTCTACATTAGTGTTACTCATTACTTCCGTCCTTAAATAAAACAAACTAAACCAGTGATTAGAGCGCTTTCTTGCAAAAAAGCGCACCGTAAAGTCTTTCAATTAAGCTGTATTACGATAAACCGCAAATTATATAATGTAAACAAAGCTTACTGAACCTCTATATCACATTAAATATGCGATTAGCAGGCAGTTTTTTGTAACTAAATTGTTAATACGTAGACTGTGGAAGTGATGCAGAAGTTTAATCAATATTGATTAAACTTGATGAAAATGGATGGGGTGGATTGCTCACTGCGTGGATTGTGATTAAGTCGCAATCCACAAAGCTTCCTAAACGACGATGTCAATAACTTGTAAGCAAACTAGATGCTGACAAAATAAAAAGTTGGTTTGTCGCAGATGTCCGTAGATAAAATCTAAGAAGATAAAATCTAAAACTGTCACTGCGAGGAGCAGAGCGACGTGGCAGTCCAGCCAAAATAAAAATATAGCGTAGCTACTAATTTTATAGATTGCCGCGGGCTAACGCCCTCGCAATGACGGATTTGGTTTTATCTGTGTATGGGCTACCACTAGAGAGCGTTAGCCCCTTAGAGGAGCGGTGATGCGCTTTATGGTTACATTTGCAGCTAATCAATACATCCAATAATGATCCACCAACAAAGCCGCGAACAACAAAGTCAAATAGGTAATCGAGTATCTAAAGGTACGCTTAGCCAAGTCGTCTGAATATTTACGGTACAAACCAATTACATAGGCCATGAAAATAGCGTTCAAAATTAATACCGAAACTAAATAAATCATACCGCTCATGCCCAAGCCATAAGGCATCAGTGACACGGCAACCAAAATTACCGTGTAAAGCAGAATATGCAACAGCGTAAATGCTTCGCCATGTGTCACTGGCAACATTGGCATGCCGACTTTTGCGTATTCTTCACGACGATAAAGCGCTAAAGCCCAAAAGTGTGGAGGTGTCCAAGCGAAGATAATCAGGAACATAATCAATGATTCAGGCGCAATGCTATTGGTCACTGCAGCCCAGCCTAAAATAGGTGGCATAGCACCTGATGCGCCACCGATGACAATATTCATTGGCGTCGCCGGTTTCAGGAAGATGGTATAAATCACTGCATAGCCAACAAAAGTGGCAAACGTTAACCACATGGTGAGTGGATTGACGTAGAAATAGAGAATGGTTAAACCTGTGCCACCGAGCAGGCTGGCAAAAATCACAGTTTCGATTGAGGATACTTGACCAGTTGGCAACGGGCGCGCGCGCGTGCGTGCCATGATGGCATCGATTTTGTGTTCAATTAAGCAGTTAAAGGCAGCCGCAGCGCCAGATGCAAATGCAATGCCGATAGTGGTGGCAATCAACAGTGGCCAAGGCACCATATTGGGGGTGGCTAGAAACATGCCGATGAGTGCGGTAAATACAATGAGTGAGGTCACGCGCGGTTTGCACAGCGGGAAAAAGTTTTTCAGGCGCGGCGCAAGTTCTTTAATTTGATTGATTAGGCTCATGTTCATTTGCATCTCGCTTTTATATTTTTGTGTGGCCATTTGGTAACGCTCCCCGTTTCAAT
>NCHI01000153.1 GCA_002281815.1 Methylotenera sp. 24-45-7 | reverse complement strand
CTTGTTGCAGATTACCTTCAACACTCACCAACATGGCTTTAGATTTCTTCTGCACCAAACATTGGGTTGCCATCACGTGCTCAACTTCAGAAGTGCCGATACCATGCGCTAACGCACCAAATGCGCCATGTGTGCTGGTATGTGAATCGCCACAAACCACTGTCATTCCAGGCAAGGTTGCTCCTTGCTCAGGGCCAATCACATGCACAATACCTTGACGCGTGTCATTCATTTTGAACTCGGTCACACCAAAATCTGTACAGTTTGAATCTAAGGTCTGCACTTGCAAACGTGAAATCGGATCTGCAATACCAGCTACGCCGGAGCTTCTGTCAGTGGTAGGCACGTTATGATCTGGCACTGCCAATATCGAGTTAATGCGCCACAATTTACGGCCAGCAAGCTTCAAGCCCTCGAACGCTTGAGGGCTGGTGACCTCATGCACCAGATGACGGTCGATATAAATCAGCGCAGTACCGTTCTCTTCGGTCACCACGTGTGAATCAAACAATTTATCGTAAAGCGTTTTTGCTGTCATTTATTTAACCTAAAAAAACTAAAACTAGCCACAGATAAACACGGATGAACACAGATAATTAAATTTCGAACGTAATGCTTTTGCATTTGATTTTATCTGTGTATATCTGTGTTCATCTGTGGATAAAAATACTAATCTCTAAAATTACCGAACTGTAACGGAAAATCCGTCACACTCTTTTTCACAAACGCAATTGCGTCTTGAAGTACATCACGCTTGGCACCGTTGACTCTAACGGTATCGCCCTGAATACTAGCTTGTACTTTCATACCAGAGTCTTTAATGAGTTTAGTAATACGCTTGGCCAAATCCGTATCAATACCGGCACGGATTTTCAAATCCTGCTTCACTTTATTACCAGATACTTTTTGCACATCCTTATGCTCCAAGCGCTTGGCAGAGTCAGGCTCTTTCTTCTCCATCGCAGGCAATAAAATATCCTTCACCTGATCCAGCTGAAAATCATTATCGCCGAATATGGTAATCACGCTATCTTTCTCGTTCAGGTCGATTTTGGCTGACGTACCTTTAAAATCATAACGATTGGTAATTTGTTTACCGGCAGTATCAATCGCGTTTTTCAACGCCACCATGTCCACTTCAGAAGAAATATCAAAACTAGGCATTCAAATCTCCAATAAACTTTTAAGCGATAACTCTGCTAGGCATTTTCGCGCAGACAGCACGTATAGTGCGGCAAGCGAAAATAACGACGCAGAGTTGTGCCATCACTATTCGAAGTGGCAAACGTAGTCTAGGGTCTCTAGCGTTTCTATCTCAAATGAAGAATTACCCGGCACCGTAAATTTCTCACCCGCTGAATAAGTTTTCCACTCTGTTTCGCCTTTTAACAGCACCTTACAAACGCCAGTATTAATTTCCATTAACTCTGGAGCCGCAGTATTAAATGTGAGCGTGCTTGGAAAAATCACACCAATAGTGCTACGTGTACCATTAGGAAACATCACTGTGTGACTCACACATTTGCCGTCAAAATAAACGTTGGCTTTCTTTTTAACACTTACGTTATCGAATTGCGCCATTTGTCAAAACTCTCATAAAAAATCAAAGCGTCATTATCGCAGAAAATAGCTGACGCTCCAATCAATGCCTAAATTGCTGTAGCCTTGTGTATTGACCGTTTAATTCTTTAGCCACACACTTAAAACTTACATTAATACCAAAAGTTACAATTTTCTTAAGATGAACCCACTAGTCACGACGCAATTTATTAAACACTGGGCACAAAACACCCCAAAAAACACTGCAATTACATGGGGAAACAAAAACTACTCTTACTATTGGACTGCAGTTTCAATCATTAAATTTGCCACATTTTTACAGTCTCATAGAATACACAAAGGCACAACTGTCGCAATAAAAATTCAACACCGAGTTGTAGAATTGGTCATTATTTTGGCTGCAGAATGTTTAGGTGCCGTCAGAATTGCGCAAATTGAAGATTCGAAACTCACTAAAAAATGTGACTTTTACATCAGCGATAAAGAACCGCATGATCCAGCACTCAAAACACTACACTTAACACCCTCCCTCTTAGATTCCATATTACTAAAACAAGACAATGATGTTGACTGGGAGCGATTAGATTTCACGCCGCTACCAGATGATTTAATTTTCATCTCGCACACATCAGGCACGACTGGTAACAAAAAATACTTTGCAGAATCTCATTCCTCAATGTGGGCAAACTTGGAGCTCATGAAAAATATTTACTTTGCTAATAAAGAAGATACATTTCTAAGCATGAATTCATTGGCGGTGTCAGCGGCATATGTAGGCTGCTGTCTCGCTTTTATATGCGGCGGCAAAGTAGTCTTTAGCTGCGTT
Source organism: Methylotenera sp. 24-45-7 (assembly GCA_002281815.1). Lineage (GTDB taxonomy): Bacteria > Pseudomonadota > Gammaproteobacteria > Burkholderiales > Methylophilaceae > Methylotenera. Next base: position 397 of record NCHI01000153.1, on the reverse strand, counting down.
GAGGAATTAGCGCTCGTATTAGATTCCAACCCACGCAGTCACGCAGCACTTGTGCTCAAAGATGCAATACGTATTTATGAAAACGCTGCCAATCTAAAGCCAACAAACAAAATATCCACATTACGGATATTAGGTGCAGCCCTACCCAATGATTTGAGGGAATGGCTAGAATCACATATTGCAAATCAGGTATTTAATTCTTACTCATCAAATGAAACAGGGCAAATTGGAGAAGTGCTCGCAAATGGCATTACAAAAATATATAACGGAGTAAAAGTAAAAATTGTGAATGAAAACTGGGAAGAACTAGCCTTGAACAAAACCGGTTTAATTGCTGTGAATTCCGAGCAGATTGTACTAGGGTATATTTGGGACGAAAAACTTAATGCGATTCATT
>NCHI01000012.1 GCA_002281815.1 Methylotenera sp. 24-45-7 | reverse complement strand
GTTACAAAATGGGTATCCCATTAGAGCAAATGCCGGTATGGGACCCTGATTTACCGATGGGCGGATTAACAGTTGAAGAAATCAAAAACGCCAAAATTCTGTTGTGGAAAGGCCACTGTGCCGTGCATCAGATGTTCCGCCTGCAAAACATCACCAAATTTCGCGCTGAGCACCCTGATGGCATCGTGATTTCACACCCGGAAGCCCCATTTGAAGTGTGTCAGCATTCAGATTATGTAGGCTCTACGGAATACATACTAAAAACGGTGTCTGAAGCGCCAGCAAACACAAAATGGCTGGTGGGCACTGAGCTGAATTTGGTAACACGTCTGGCGGAACAGATGAAACCGCAAGGTAAACTGGTGCAGTTCATGAGCCATGTGGTGTGCGAATGCTCCACCATGGCGCGTATAGACCCGCAACACTTAGCTTGGGTGCTGGAAAATCTGGCCGAAGGCAATATAGTGAATCAAATCAAAGTACCAGCCCATGAAGCCAAACTAGCGAAACTTACTTTAGACAGAATGTTGGCCGCTTCATAATGACCTGTGCCTTGTGTCAGCCATCTTCAAATCCAATCCTGTTGCAAGATGATTTTTGTCGCGTGGTGTTGCTAAACGATGCAGATTATCCGGCCTACTGCCGTGTAGAGCTGTTGGCACATGTGAAAGAAATGACCGACTTGGCACCCGCACAGCGCGCTCGGATGATGAAAACTGTGTTTGCGGTTGAAACTGCCATCCGTGAAATATTTAACCCGGACAAAATCAACCTGGCAAGTTTGGGCAATAAAACGCCTCATATTCACTGGCACGTGATTCCGCGCTTTGAAAACGACAAACATTTCCCTAATTCACATTGGGGTGAGGTGGTGCGTGACAGTAAATCAGCAGCGTTGGATAGCACAACGATTGTACTGCTGACCGACAAAATAAAGGCGCATATTGAATGCGCCTTGAGTGCGAATTAGGCTTTTATGTAGGAGCGAAATTTATTTCGCGAAAGCAACATTGCATGGTTCGCGAAATAAATTTCGCTCCTACATAATAGTTCGCTGCAATCCAGCTAAATAACAAAAGTGACTTAGTCTACCAACAGACGCTCTACCACTTTGTTATTGAGCAAGTGACTATCGATAATTTCATCAATATCGTCATTGTCCACAAAGGTATACCAAATCGCCTGCGGGTAAACCACCAATAACGGGCCTTCACCACAACGGTCAAAACAACCAGCACGATTCACGCGCACTTTGCCTTGACCATTCAAACTCAGTTTTTTTACCCGCGACTTCATATGGTCAAAAGCTGCTTCTGCACCTTTATCCATACAGCAGGCCGAGCCGTCTTCGCGCTGATTTAAGCAAAAAAATACATGGTGTTCAAAGTAATTAGTCATTCATTTCTCTTCAATATATGAACCAAAGCCAACGCAGAATATTTTGATTTTCAGATAATTATTCGGTGGCGAGGCTGTCTTGTTGGGTAAACGTCCAAGTCCTAGTAATACTCAATATATCCACTTCCTTACGAATATCATCCGGAAACACTGCGTAAGGTGAGCCCAGCTCTACAATATGCTTGGCTGCCGCATCCAGCACTTTATGGCCTGAGCTACGGTTAATTTCAATCGAATCGACACTTCCGTCTGGCTTGAGCGATACGGTCATTTGCAGCTGCCCATAAAGCTTTAAATCTCTGGCCGCTTCTGGATAATTCAGATTGCCGATTTTTTCTACTTTTTGGCGCCATGCTTCTACATATAAAGCATAACGATATTCTTTGGTACGACCACCTACAAACTTACGTTTGGGGCGTTTTTGATACTCGTCTTGTTGCTTAGAAATAATCGCTTCAAGCTTTTGCATTTCCAGAGCAGCAGCAGTCACATTAGCAAGGTCGAGCTTTTTATTGGGGTTCGTCTGATTATCAACCTGCGTTTCCTGCGCTACCGCTTTTTGCACCGGCTGCGACTCAACTGCATTCGCTGCTTTAATCTGTGTCATGAGCTCTTGCGCCTGTTTTTCCAGCTCGGCTACACGCTTTTGCTCACGTACTTCGCTTGCAGTTTGCAAGCTTGCTTGCGCAGACTGTTTAGGATTAACAACTGGATTGGGTGTGGGCTCTAGTTTTTGCGGAGTTAGCACGGGCAAGGCCGTTTTCATTTTACGGTCTAGCTCAGTATTGCCGCCACGATCTAAATTAGATTGTGCATAAGTTTCGGTGTTATCGGGTTTGGACTGCGTTTTGGCATTCACCAAAACCACTTCAAGTACGGGTAAGTTATCTCTGAACTTTTTCAACTCCGGCTCGAAATGCATGCTCAGCAAACCCAAATGAAACAGCACTGAAAGCCAGAGCGCAATCGCCATAGCACTCATGGATTGGAGTTTAAGCAAAAGTGGATTCATGCTGTGCACTTAAGTTTTGTTCGGGCTGTTACCAATTTTAAAAGATTGATGCGTTTGACTTCAATGCATCCAACAGTTTTTGATGGATGCCACCAAAACCGCCGTTACTCATTACCAGCACCTGGTCGCCTGCTTTGGCTTGGCTGACAATTGCGTCTATCAACTGCTGCAAATCATCATGCACTTGGGTTTTGCCAGCGATAGGCGCCAGCGCTTCTTTGGCATCCCAGCCCAAATTAGCCTGATAACAAAACACCAGATCAGCCTGTTGCAAACTGGCTGGCAATGCGCTTTTCATCACGCCCAGCTTCATAGTGTTGGAGCGTGGTTCTAGCACTGCCAAAATACGTGCCTTGCCGACTTTAGCGCGCAAACCTGCGACTGTCGTTTCAATAGCGGTAGGGTGATGCGCAAAATCATCATACACACTGATTTGGTTTTCAACGCCACGTAACTCCATGCGACGTTTCACATTTTTAAATTCAGTCAGTGCCGCAATACTGGTGGCAATCGCCACACCGGCGTGGCGTGCTGCGGCGATAGTCGCCAAGGCATTCATACGGTTATGCTCACCTAGCAAACACCAAGCGACGCGCCCTTGGGGCTTACCCTGATACAACACATCAAAACTACCGTCACCGTACGCATTGGCGGCTTGCCAATCGGCATCGGTGCCGAATTTCTCAACGGGCGTCCAGCAGCCTTTATCAATCACGCGTTGCAAGCTGGCTTCTTTACCGTTGGCTACCACTAAGCCCTGTTGCGGCACCGTGCGCACCAAATGATGAAATTGTTTTTCAATCGCACTTAAGTCTTCAAAAATATCTGCATGATCAAATTCAAGATTATTCAGCACTGCGGTGCGCGGGCGGTAATGTACGAATTTTGAGCGTTTATCAAAAAACGCTGTGTCGTACTCATCAGCCTCAATGACAAAGAAAGGAGAAACGCTTTTTGTATCTTGCACTGGTGTCTGTGGCAATCTTGCCGACACACCAAAGTTCTCCGGTACACCGCCAATCAAAAAACCCGGTGCCAAACCCGCGCATTCCAAAATCCACGCCAGCATAGAGCTCGTGGTGGTTTTGCCGTGCGTACCCGCTACTGCCAACACCCATTTACCTTGCAGCACATTCTCTGCCAACCACTGTGGGCCTGATATATAGGGCAGACCACGATTGAGAATTTCTTCCATCAGCGGATTGCCGCGTGACACCACATTACCAATCACGTAAATATCCGGATTGAGCTTGGTTTGTTCAGGTGCGAAACCTTCAATCAGCTCTATGCCTTGCGCCTCTAGCTGTGTGCTCATCGGCGGGTACACATTGGCATCGCAGCCAGTCACTCTGTGCCCGGCTTGTTTGGCTAATACTGCAATACCGCCCATAAACGTACCGCAGATACCTAAAATATGAATGTGCATAATATAAAAGTTAACCTAAATTGGGCGATAACCAGCGCTCTAAATATTCTTTAGGCAGGTTTCTGCGTTTTGCCATGTCTTCTAACTGATCGGTGCCGATTTTATCCACACTGAAATATTTGGCATCTTTATGCGCTAAATAAAAACCCGACACCGCAGCAGCTGGTTGCATGGCAAACGACTCTGTTAATGTCATGCCGATTTCATCACATTGCAGCAGTTTAAACATATCCGGTTTTACCGTATGGTCTGGGCAAGCTGGATAACCAGGTGCTGGACGTATGCCTTGATACTGCTCTTTAATCAGCGCATCTGTATCCAACTTTTCATCTGCGGCATAACCCCACAAGTCAGTACGCACGCGCTCATGCATGTATTCTGCAAAAGCCTCAGCTAAACGATCAGCCAGCGATTTGAACATGATAGAACTGTAATCATCATGCGCAGCTTCAAATTGGGCGAGACGTTTTTCCATGCCCATACCTGCGCTTACGGCAAACAAGCCGACATAGTCATCACTGCCTTTAGGCGCAATAAAATCTGCCAAAGATTGGTTAGGGCGTGCCACACCATCAATCACCGGTTTCACTGTCTGCTGGCGCATGCCATACCAGGTGAAAGCGACTTCCTGACGCGACTCATCGGTATAAATCTCGATATCGTCATCATGCACCGTATTCGCCGGCATCAATGCAATCACACCGCTGGCGCTCAACCAACGGCCATCGATGATTTTTTTCAACATGGTCTGTGCTTCGGCAAACACTTTAGTCGCAGCATCACCCACTACTTTGTCGGTCAAAATCGCCGGATAAGCACCTGCCAAATCCCAAGTCTGAAAGAATGGGCTCCAGTCGATGTATTGCGCAATTAGGGCTAAATCAATATTTTTGAATACCCGGCGGCCGATAAATTTAGGCTTCACCGGTGCATAGTCGGCATCAAATGACAGCTTGGCTTTATTAGCGCGCGCCTCCACTAACGTGAGTAACGGCGTGCCTTTTTTATTGGCATGCTGGGTACGCGCTTTTTCATAATCCGCCTGCACTTCGTCAATGTAAGCGTCGCGGCTTTCTGGGGTCAGTAGCGACTGCATCACCGCTACCGAGCGTGAAGCATCGGGTACATAAATCACCGGGCCGTCATAATGCGGGGCAATTTTCACTGCGGTGTGAGCGCGTGAGGTGGTCGCACCGCCAATCAGCAACGGCGTTTTTAAACCACTAAAATGCGGATCACGCTGCATTTCTTTAGCCACGTACGCCATTTCTTCGAGTGATGGCGTAATCAGGCCAGACAAACCGATGATGTCTGCGTTCTCGGCTTTAGCCATGGCTAAAATCTCAGCCGCTGGCACCATCACGCCCATGTTCACCACTTCAAAATTGTTACATTGCAGCACCACTGACACAATATTTTTGCCAATATCATGCACATCGCCTTTTACCGTGGCGATCACGACTTTACCTTTAGGCTTGGCAACAATACCGGTGCGCTTTTCTTCGAGCGCTTTTTCTTCTTCAATATAAGGAATCAAATGCGCCACTGCCTGTTTCATCACGCGCGCGGATTTCACCACCTGCGGCAAGAACATTTTGCCTTGGCCGAACAAGTCACCCACCACGTTCATGCCATCCATAAGCGGGCCTTCAATCACATGAATTGGGCGGCCACCGTTATTGAAAACTTCGAGCCTTGCCTCTTCGGTATCTTCCACAATAAATTCGGTAATGCCATGCACCATGGCGTGTGCCAGACGCTTCTGCACACTGACCGGATGTTCAGCTGTGCCGCGCCATTCCAGCGTAGCTTCTTCTTTTTTGCCGCCCGCTGTTAGCGTGCTGGCAATTTCAATCATGCGCTCGGTGGCATCTGGCCTGCGGTTTAACACCACGTCTTCAACGCGCTGTTTAAGTTCAGGCGCTAAATCATCATAAACGCCCATCATGCCGGCGTTGACAATACCCATGGTCATGCCAGCTTTAATGGCATGGTAGAGGAATACCGTATGAATCGCTTCACGCGCCGGGTCGTTACCGCGGAAGCTGAAGCTCACATTGGAAACACCGCCAGAGATTTTGGCATGCGGCAGGTTTTGTTTAATCCAGCGCGTGGCATCGATAAAGTCCACCGCATAGTTGTTGTGTTCTTCAATACCAGTCGCAATCGCGAAAATATTGGGGTCGAACACGATATCCTCAGCCGGAAAACCGGTTGAAACCAAAAGATCATAAGCACGCTTGCAAATCTCTATCTTGCGCTGATACGTATCCGCCTGACCTTTTTCATCAAACGCCATCACAATGACAGCGGCGCCATAGCGTCGGCATAGTTTGGCCTGACGCAGAAACTCGGCTTCGCCTTCTTTCATGGAAATGGAGTTGACGATGGCTTTACCCTGCACACACTTTAGGCCAGCCTCAATCACATCCCATTTGGACGAATCAATCATAATCGGCACACGTGCAATATCAGGCTCTGACGCCACCATATTCAAAAAATGCGTCATGGCTTTTACGGCATCAAGCATGCCTTCATCCATGTTGATATCAATCACCTGTGCGCCGTTTTCCACTTGCTGACGCGCCACGGTCAAGGCTTCTTCGTATTGCTCGTTGATGATCATGCGCGCAAATGCTTTGGAGCCAGTCACGTTGGTACGCTCACCCACGTTCACAAACAGTGAGTTGTCATCGATGATAAACGGCTCTAGGCCTGACAATCTGGTGTAGGGCGGAATTTCAGGGATTTGGCGCGGCGCAATGTCTTTAATAGATTCATAAATCGCGTTGATATGCGCTGGCGTGGTGCCGCAACAACCGCCGGCGATATTCACAAAACCACTGGTTGCGAACTCTTTTACCAGACTTGAAGTGACATCCGGCGTTTCATCAAAACCAGTGTCACTCATCGGGTTAGGCAGGCCAGCGTTAGGGTAAATACAGACAAAAGTGTCTGCAACTTTTGACAACTCTTCTGCATACGGACGCATTAAAGTTGCACCAAGTGCACAGTTCAAGCCGATAGTGAGGGGTTTTGCATGGCGCACGGAATGCCAGAATGCAGTCACAGTTTGACCCGACAAAATTCGCCCGGAAGCGTCAGTCACCGTTCCGGAAATCATGATAGGCAAGCGACTGCCGTGTTCTTCAAAAAACGTTTCAATGGCAAACAATGCGGCTTTGCAATTAAGCGTATCAAACACCGTTTCCACCATTAAAATGTCGGCACCGCCTTCAACCAAAGCGCGTGTTTGCTCAAGGTAGGCCGCAACCAACTGATCAAAAGTCACATTACGCGCAGCTGGGTTATTCACATCGGGCGAAATAGAGGCGGTTTTGGGGGTAGGGCCCAAAGCACCGGCAACATAGCGCGGCTTGTCCGGTGTGCTGTATTTATCGCAGGCGGCTCTGGCTAACTTCGCCGCTTGCACATTCATTTCATACACCAACGCTGCCATATGATAATCATCTTGGGCAACACTGGTAGCACCAAAGGTATTGGTTTCAATAATATCCGCACCGGCAGCCAGATATTTTTCGTGGATTTCTTGAATGATGTGTGGCTGCGTGAGGGTTAGCAGCTCATTGTTGCCTTTGACAAACAGCTCACGCTCACCTGCTGGCGCTTTAAAATCAACAAAACGCTCGCCTCGATAATCCGCCTCGGTCAGCTTGTATTGCTGAATCATGGTACCCATGGCGCCGTCCAAAATCAGGATGCGCTGTTTAAGCAATTCACGAAGTTTTGTTTCGATGGGAGATAATATTGTCTGGCTCATGGAAATTACATCAAAAATGGTTATGTAATTTTACCATGCAAGCACTCAGATACTAAATTTCACCGCGTCTATATTGTATGGCTTCCGCAATGTGTGCAGGTTTAACATCGGCTGCTGCACTCAAGTCTGCGATTGAGCGCGCAACTTTCAGAATACGGTGGTAAGCACGTGCAGACAAATTGAGCTTGGATATAGCAGTTTTTAATAAGCTAAGCCCAGCTGCGTCTGGCTGACAGAATTGATCTATTTCAGCAGTGCCAAGCGCAAAATTAGGCTTGCCTTGACGTTGCAACTGCAACGCACGCGCTTGCTCTACCCTGGCTCGAATTGCAGCGCTCGTTTCCGCATCAACACTCTGGGTAAGCTCATCTTGCTTTAAGGCTGCCACTTCTATATGCAGATCTATACGGTCGAGTAATGGGCCGGATATTTTTGCTTTGTAACGTGACACCTGGTCAGGCGTGCAACGACACTTATTATTGAAGTGCCCGAGATAGCCACAAGGACATGGGTTCATAGCAGCGATTAATTGAAATTGTGCAGGAAACTCAGCCTGACGCGCAGCGCGCGAGATGCTGATTTTTCCGCTCTCCATAGGCTCACGCAGCACTTCAAGCACCCGACGATCAAACTCAGGCAGCTCATCCAAAAACAACACTCCATGATGCGCCAATGAAATTTCACCGGGGCGTGGCACGCTACCACCACCCACCAAGGCTACACCTGACGCGGTGTGATGCGGTGCACGAAATGGTCTGTGCTTCCAATTTTTTAATTGATAGTGACCCTGCAAAGATTGCAAAGCTGCAGATTCGAGCGCTTCCGCATCAGACATATTAGGTAAAATTCCGGCAAAGCGAGTCGCCAGCATGGTTTTTCCAGCACCGGGTGGGCCACTCATCAAAACACTATGCCCACCAGCTGCAGCAATTTCTAAAGCGCGCTTAGCTGCAAACTGACCTTTCACTTCACTAAAATCAGCATAAGCAACATCTAAGCATTGTTGTTTAGCAGATAATTGCACCAATGCAGTGCGCCCAGCTAAATGTGCGCACACTTCTAACAGAGAATTTGCTGGGTAGACCAGCGCACCATCCACCAAGGCCGCCTCAGCAGCACTATCACGAGGCAATATAAATGCGCGCCCGGTTTTGGAAGATTTATAAGTCATGGCTAACGCGCCACGAATTGGACGCAATTCACCATTAAGCGCCAACTCACCCGCAAACTCATAACTAGACAAGGCATTTGCGGGTACCTGACCACTGGCCGCGAGAATACCTAAAGCAATCGGCAAGTCATAGCGCCCGCTCTCCTTAGGCAAATCTGCTGGCGCTAAATTTACGGTAATGCGTCTGGCAGGAAACTCAAATCCAGCGGTTAACAACGCAGCCCGAACACGGTCTTTACTTTCCTTGACTTCAGCTTCCGGCAAACCGACGATGGTGAAACTGGGTAAGCCATTGGCAAGATGCACCTCAACCGCCACTTCTGGCGCGTCCATCCCGGTAAGGGCACGGCTGTAAAGAATGGCTAGGCTCATTGATACAGGGCTTATGATTTTTGCGAAGCTTCTAATTCAGCCAGTTTTGACTCTAGCATTTCAAGTTTTTCGCGTGTTTTTCGTAGCACCTCAGCCTGCACATCAAATTCCTCACGCGTCACAAGCTCCATTTTGGTGAATGCGCTCTTTAATAGTGCATTTATGTTTTTTTCAACATCTGCCAAGGGGGAAGAGTTAACTATCTCTTTGATTTTATTTGAAATTTCGTTTATTTTTTGTGATTCAAGCATATATATTTCCTTAACAATAAAGTCCAGTTTAGCAGATTGGATTAAGAAATTACATTAATTTACAAATAATATAATATTCTATCTTACTGATTAATAACAATAAAATTGTTGGCACGCGCTTTGCTTATATGCTGATGTGTATTTTTATAATTCATCACAACTATCAGGAGTAAGCAATATGCGTAAATCTTTATTATCACTTGCAGTATTAACTGCATTATCTTTACCTACTGTAACTGTTGCCGCAGAAGAAGCAGCACCATCTTCACCACACGCGTTCACTTATAACGTAGGTTTGTTCAGCCAATACATTTTCCGTGGTTTAACACAAACACGTGAAGATGCAGCATTACAAGGTGGTGCTGACTATGCGCACTCAAGCGGCTTTTATGCAGGTGCTTGGGGTTCAAACATTAGCTGGTTAACAGATGGTGGTTACTACCAAAGTTCAAGCGTAGAGCTAGATGTTTACGGTGGCTATGCTAATACTATTGGTGATACAGGCATTGGTTACAACGTCGGTTTACTACAATACATCTACCCAGGTAAGAAAAATGGCGGCTTCAAAAAAGCTGAAACAACAGAAGTTTACGGTAGCCTAAGCTACGGCTGGTTAAGCGGTAAAGTTTCTGTAGTAACTTCTAATGGCGCTTTTGGTTATGACAATGCTGACGGCACTAGCTACTCAGAATTAAACTTGAATGCTCCATTACCGTTTGGCAAAGGCTACACTGCAATTGCGCACATCGGTTACCAAGATTTCACAGGTAGAACTGCTGGTGTTTCAAACAGCATCTACGACTACACTGACTGGAAACTGGGCTTGACTAAAGCATTCGACAACGGCGTGAATATTGGTGGTTACTACACTGGTGTTGATGGCAAGAAAAATACAACTTTCTTTGATGCATCAGGCCAAAACATTGCGAAAGACGCATTCACATTCTTTGTACAAAAAACGTTCTAATCTGACCGTTTAGTATTGCTCAAATCACGGCGTCTGCTGGTAACATGCAGATGCCGTATCCCGACAAACTCAGGAGGTACTTATGAAATTTGTATCCGCAATTATTAAACCATTTAAATTAGATGAGGTTAGAGAAGCCTTATCCAATTTAGGGGTACAAGGCATCACCGTCACCGAAGTAAAAGGTTTTGGTCGCCAAAAGGGTCACACAGAGCTCTACCGTGGCGCTGAATATGTTGTAGATTTCTTACCAAAAGTTAAAATTGAAATCGCCATTCAGGACGATTTATTAGACCAAGTGATTGAAGCGATTGAAAAATCAGCCTCTACCGGCAAAATTGGTGATGGCAAAATTTTCGTATTCAATCTTGAGCAAGTTTATCGCATCCGCACCGGTGAAACCGGCGTGGAAGCTTTATAAGGAGATTAAGATGAAAAAAATACTCTCGATGTTCGCTCTGGTCACTATGTTAGGCCTAGGCGCCATCAGCAATACCTATGCAGAAGATGCAATGCCAGCAGCAGAAGTCGTAACGACTGAAGCAGCACCGGCTGAAATGCCAGCAGAAGCTGCGCCAATGGAAGCTGCACCTGTTGCCGCCCCAGCGGAAGCCGCACCTGTTGAAGCTGCAGCGGCACCAACTCCAGTACCTGATAAAGGCGACACTGCATGGATGTTAGTAGCAACCATCATGGTGACTTTAATGGTAATTCCTGGCTTGGCACTGTTTTACGGCGGTTTAGTACGTCAAAAAAATATGTTGTCTGTGCTCATGCAAGTGTTCATGATTTTCTCACTGATGGCAGTTTTGTGGGCAATCTATGGCTACAGCGTAGCGTTTACTGGCGGCAGTCCATTCTTTGGCGGCTTGGGTAAAGCATTTTTAGCTGGCGTTACACCTGAATCACTAGGTGCCACTTTCAGCAAAGGTGTTTATATTCCTGAGTTTGTTTTTGTAGCTTTCCAACTCACATTTGCTGCAATTACCCCAGCACTAATCGTGGGTGCTTTTGCTGAGCGTATGAAGTTCTCTGCAATGTTGGCATTCATGGTGTTGTGGTTCACATTTGCTTACTTGCCACTGGCGCACATGGTTTGGTATTGGGACGGTCCTGATGCAATTACCGATGCAGCCTCATTGGATGTTGTAGTTGCAAACGCAGGTTGGTTGTGGGCTAAAGGCGCACTAGACTTTGCAGGCGGTACTGTAGTTCACATCAACGCTGGTGTTGCTGGCTTAGTGGGTGCCATCATGGTGGGCAAACGTATCGGTTACGGTAAAGAAGCCATGACACCACACAGCCTGACTTTAACCATGGTTGGTGCTTCATTACTGTGGGTGGGTTGGTACGGTTTCAACGCTGGCTCTAACTTGGAAGCAAACGGTTATGCAGCATTGGCTTTCATCAACACTACAATCGCAACAGCAGCAGCAACCTTGGCTTGGTCATTCACTGAATGGTCACTCAAAGGCAAACCTTCAATGTTGGGTGCAGCTTCAGGCGCAGTAGCAGGTTTGGTAGCGATTACACCAGCTTGCGGCTTCGTAGGCCCAATGGGTGCCATCATCATCGGCTTGCTAGTTTCACCAATCTGCTACTTCTTCGTAGCAAAAGTGAAATACTGGTTAGGTTACGATGACGCATTAGATGTGTTTGGTATTCACGCTGTTGGCGGTATCTTCGGTGCGCTAGCAACGGGTGTGTTTGTTAACCCAGCACTAGGTGGCGCAGGTGTAGTTGATTATGTTGCAAACGGTGTGGCAGCTTATGACTTCGGTGCGCAAATGACTGCACAAGCAACCGCAGTAGTGACTGCAATCGTATTATCTGGTGTAGTTTCATTCATCGCATTCAAAATTATTGATGTGTTGATTGGTCTACGTGTAAGTGAAGAATCAGAGCGTGAAGGTTTAGATACCAGCGCACATGGTGAACGTGCTTATCACAGCTAGTTAATCGACTCTTAGGTCACAGTAATAAATCAAAGGGACGCGCAAGCGTCCCTTTTGCATTGCGGCTTTGCGGTGCGTGAATGCAATTGATTGAGGTAAATCACTGATTGAGGCAATGCAACTAGGGCTTTCAGTGCTATATTTTTACATGTCACCCACAACAGGAATGGCCGCAATGTTAATCAGCTTATTAAAACTGATTTGCCGTATCGTTTTCAGAGTCAATGTGAGCGGCATTGCCAACCTGCCCAAACAAGGCAAACTATTAATAATCGCTAATCACGAGTCTTTTTTGGATGGCTTGTTACTAGGGCTATTTTTGCCGATACGCGCTACGTTTGTAGTGCACACTAGCGTGCTCAATCACTGGTTATTCAGACAGTTTTTAAAACTCACGCCATACTTAGCCGTTGATCCGTCTTCACCGATGGCAATGAAAAAAGTTATCAAACTGCTCGAGTCAGGGCAGCCGGTAGTGATATTCCCCGAAGGTCGCATCACGCTTACCGGCTCATTGATGAAAGTCTACGACGGCCCTGGCTTTGTCGCAGCCAAAACTGGCGCCATGGTTTTACCCGTGCGCATTGAAGGTGCGGCACATTCTTACTTTAGCCGCCTTAAAGCGGCGCATCCGAAAAAACTGTTTCCTAAAGTAAATATCAGTATTTTGCAGGTGCGCCAAATTGCCATGCCTAAAGCTAGTGATGCAAGAACGCGGCGCAAGCAAGCGGGTGATGCCATGCGCCGTGAAATGCAGAATATGTTGTTTAGCTCCACCCAAATCAACACCTTATTTGAGGCTTTTTTAGACGCGGTGACTCACTACGGGCGAGGCACCATGTTGGTAGAGGATATGCGGCAACAGGAAGAAAGCTATGGCGAACTGCTCAAAAAAAGTTTGGCGCTGGGCAAGCTGGCTACAAAAATAAGCCAGCCCAATGAAAACGTAGGGGTACTGATGCCCAACGTGACTAATACTATCTGCCTGATTTTTGGTTTAAGCGCATTTGGGCGCGTGCCAGCCATGCTCAACTATACGGCGGGCAGTGCCGGCATTCAGAACGCCTGCACCGCCGTTTGCATTACGACGATAATCAGCGCTAAAGAATTTATCAAAGTGGCTAACCTAGAGCAAACTGTTGACGGATTACAGCATGTAAAAATTGTGTATCTAGAAGATTTACGCACTCGTTTTAGCTGGCTGGATAAATTATGGTTAATCGGTTTCGCATTATGGTTACCAAGACTGGCCACCCAAAAAAGTAACCCTAATGATCCAGCGGTAGTGTTGTTTACCTCAGGCTCGGAAGGTAAACCCAAAGGGGTGGTGCATTCACACAGCACTATTTTGGCGAATATTGCGCAGATTAAATCGATTATTGATTTTTCTATGCAAGATAAATTTATGATGGTGTTGCCACTGTTTCATGCCTTTGGTTTTACCTGCGGCGCCATCATGCCGCTGGTAGCAGGTAGCCGGCTCTTTGTTTACCCGTCTCCGCTGCATTATCGTATGATTCCGGAGGTGATTTATGACCGTGGTTGCACGGTGTTATTTGGCACCAGCACATTCTTAGGCAATTATGCAAAATTTGCCAACCCGTATGACTTTTACAAATTGCGCTATGTGGTGGCTGGCGCTGAAAAGCTCAATGAAGAAGTACGCAACGTTTATGTAGATAAATTTGGCATTCGCATTTTAGAAGGTTACGGTGCGACGGAGTGCGCGCCAGTCCTTGCAGTCAATACGCCTATGGCCAACAGGCTAGGTTCGGTCGGCACCCTGATTCCAGGCTTGGAAGCCAAGCTGGAGCAGGTGCCCGGCATTGCTGACGGTGCCTTACTCTCGGTGCGCGGCCCCAACGTCATGCTGGGTTATTATTTATACGATAGGCCGGGGGTAATAGAAGCCACAAACGATGGCTGGCATAGCACAGGGGACATTGTGCACATTGATGAAGATGGCTTTTTATTCATAAAAGGTCGCGTCAAACGCTTTGCTAAAATTGCTGGCGAAATGGTGTCTTTAGAAACGGCAGAAAGTATTGCCAACCATGCTTCGCCTGCACATCAACACGCCGCCAGTACCCAGAACGATGCGGCACGTGGTGAAAATATTGTGTTATTTACCACTGACACTACACTTACTCGCGAAGCCCTAAGCCTTAGTGCAAAAACACTAGGCTACCCAGAACTAGCGATTGCCAAAAAACTGGTAGTAATAGAAACCTTACCGCTACTCGGCACCGGAAAAACAGACTACATCAGCCTAAAAGCTATGGCAGATGCCGCATAAACCAAATATTAAAGAACCAACGCTATGAGCAAGCAATTCAAGTTAATGCAAGAAATTCGCTTCAGGCCATTTTTTATGACGCAGTTTTTGGGTGCGTTTAACGACAATCTATTTAAAACCGCACTGATTACTTTGGTCGCGTTTCATGCCGCCAGCCTCACCGCAATGGATTCAGCCATGCTGGTTACGGTATTGCCCGGGGTGTTTATTCTGCCTTATTTTTTATTCTCCGCCACCGCCGGACAACTGGCCGACAAGTTTGAAAAGTCGCGCATTATCCGCATTGTTAAAATCTGCGAAATCGGCATTATGCTGTTTGCCAGTGCCGGGTTTTTTCTGCATAACATCTGGTTGCTGACGGCAGCACTGTTCATGATGGGTATGCACTCCACACTATTTGGCCCAGTGAAATACGCTTATTTACCGCAACATCTCACGGAGCATGAACTGGTGGGCGGTAATGGCATGGTAGAAATGGGCACCTTTGTGGCGATTCTACTTGGGCAAGTATTAGGCGCATGGCTGGCCATTCAGCATCCGCACGAATTAATCACCAGTATCGCAATTTTAGCAATTGCGGTGCTGGGTTACTGGCACAGCCGCAATGTACCGGACTCACCAGCACAGGAACCGTTGTTGAAAATCAATTGGAACCCGATCACCGAAACCTATCGCAGCATTCAGTTTATCTGGCACCATCAAGTCGTTTGGCTGGCGATTATTGCCATCTCCTGGTTTTGGTTTTACGGTGCCACCTTGTTGGCGCAGTTTCCTAACTTTGCTAAACATATTCTGCACGGCGACGAGAGTGTATTCATCTTGATGCTGACTACTTTTTCATTAGGCATAGGTGCAGGCTCTTTGTTATGCGAAAAGTTATCGCGTGGCAAAGTTGAACTGGGTCTAGTCATGTTTGGGGGCATTGGCATTAGCTTATTTAGTATTGATTTATATTTTGCCAGCATCCATCTGCATCAATATTGGGCGCAACAGGAGGTGATTTCTTACTTAAGTTTTTTAAAGCCGCATTTGGATATGCATGGTGTTGCGTTGTATAGCCACTGGCGCCTAGTTGCAGACATTATGTTGATTGGGCTATTCGGTGGTTTTTATATTGTGCCGCTATATGCATTTGTGCAATCGCGAGCAGAAAAAAGCCATCAATCGCGGGTGATTGCCGCCACCAATATTTTAAACGCTTTGTTCATGGTGGTATCTGCCGGTTTCTCGATTTGGATTTTCAAACAAGGCTTGAGTATTCCCGAGTTATTTTTAAGTACCGCGCTACTCAACATCGTCGTCATGATGTATTTATGCCTGCGCCAACCTGCGTATTACAAAACCTTTTTGCACTGGATAAGTGGCAAGCCTTAAATACGCTTAATGACAACGAACAACTGCTTTCATCTTATAATAGCGCTTCACTTTCATATGCTACCTATTCATGTCATTGATTAAAAAACTGCATCAAAGCCTGTGGCAAATCTGCACTAAATTTGGCCCATTTGCGCCATTAATTGCCATGTTGATTATCGGCTTAGTTGTGCTGTCTGCTTCACGCTTTGGCCTGGTAATTTGGAAATTTGAACGTGTAGTCAGCACCGATAAACTGGCTGAGATTTTGTTGCAGGGTGTGCGCGTAGACATCATGCAACTGGGTTTAATCGCGCTGATTCCGCTGCTACTGGCACCGATACTCGCGCTACCGCAATTATTCAAAATTTGGCAAAAATTCACTTATGTCTGGGTAGTCATCGCATTGGTGCTACTGGTGTTCTTAGAAGTCGCCACCCCCGGTTTTATCAACGAATATGACGTGCGCCCGAATCGTATTTTTGTGGAATATCTCAAGTACCCCAATGAAGTGTTCAGCATGTTATGGCGCGGTTTTAAACTAGAGATTTTCGCCACACTGCTGGTATCTGGCTTGGCAATTTGGCTGGCTCACAATTACATGAAACCTTGGTTAACATTACAGTCGCGTTGGTCAGCAACAAAACTGTTAATCGTGTGGCCGCTGATTTTCATCATCACCGCACTAGGTATTCGGTCTTCATTGGGTCATCGCCCGGCGAACCCTGCCATGTTTGCCATCACCGCAGACAGTATGGTGAATAGCCTGGTATTAAACTCAGCTTATTCAGTTATTTACGCCAGTTACAACTTGATGCAAGAAAGCAAATCCAGTGACATTTATGGCAAGATGCCGCGTGAAAAAATCTTCAGCCTCACCGGTGCCAAAGATAGCGACATACCAACGCTCACCACATTAACCCCCAGCCAAAAACGCGACAAGCCACTTAACTTAGTGATTATTTTGCAAGAGAGCCTTGGCGCCACTTTTGTTGAATCATTAGGCGGCACGCCAGTCACGCCCAACATTGAGCGCCTGAAGGCGCAAGGCATTTGGTTTGAGCAGTTATACGCCACCGGCACGCGCTCAGTGCGTGGCATTGAGGCAGTGACTGCTGGCTTTGCGCCCACACCTGCCGACAGCACGGTAAAGCTTTCTAAATCACAAAAAAACTTTTTTACGCTCGCGGCTTTGTTAGAGCAGCGTGGTTACCACACAGAGTTTATTTACGGTGGTGAATCGCATTTTGACAATATGCGCAGTTTTTTTACTGGTAACGGCTTTAACCATATTGTCGAACAAAAAGATTATAAAAACCCGGTATTTGTCAGCAGCTGGGGTGTATCGGATGAAGATTTACTCAATAAAACCCATGAGCAATTGTTAGCGCATCATAAAGCTGGCAAGCCATTTTTCACCTTGGCATTTTCATCATCTAACCACGCGCCGTTTGAGTTTCCGGATGGACGCATTGATTTATACGAACAACCCAAAGGTACCGACAACAATGCTGTGAAATATGCGGACTACGCCATTGGTGAATTTTTCAAAAAAGCACAAAACAGCCCGTATTGGAAAGACACGGTTTTCTTGATTGTTGCAGATCATGACATCCGCGTGCGCGGCGTTTCGCTGGTGCCGGTAGAACGCTTTCACATTCCGGGCTTAATTTTAGGCGCCGATATCAAACCGCAACGCTTTACCGGCATGGCGAGCCAAATTGATTTGCCAGTCACGCTATTGTCGCTGATGGGTATTGCAGGACAACATCCAATGACCGGGCGTGATTTATCGAGCTTGGCGGCCGACACGCCGGGACGCGCCATGATGCAATATAACGACAACTTCGGCTGGATGGAGCAAACTAAAAACGGTAATCAAGTGGTCGTGTTGCGCTCTGGCAAAGCTCCGGCACATGCGGTGTATGATGCGAAAAACAAACAGCTTAAAGAAACTGCCGCACCCGAAAATGCACAACTGCTGGAAGACCGCGCGCTGGCGAACGTGCTATTACCCGATTTGCTTTATAACGAACAACGCTACCGTTTGCCATAAACCTATATGCGCTTAGCTAATAAACCCTTGAAAAAACAAGCAAGTATGTTGACCTGGCCTATCATCCGCAGTGGCTTAGCTTACATTTTGTCGGGTAAACTTTCTGTTAAAAATGGTCATTTGCCGCCACCTGCACATGACATCCCACATAATTTTATTGGCGTTTGCGTGGCCTCCGCAGCAGACCCGCAAATGGATGATTACGTCATTGAGCAACTGCGTTTACTTGGCATATACCAAGTAAGGCTGGATTTCAGTTATGCAGATTTAGACGGTTTTAATGCACGCTTTCTACAGCGCCTGATTGCAGAAAATTTTCAAATCACGCTGCATTTATTGCAGCCTTTTGCCAATGCCAGAAAAATGGAAAATGCAGCCGAGCAGACACAATGGCAGGCGTTTTTAACTACGGTGCTGGATCGTTTTGGCATGCAGGTAGCTTGCATTGAAATTGGCTCCACTATCAACCGAAAACGCTGGGCTGGCTATACCGTCAATGGCTTTTTGCGCGCCTGGGATATTGCTTATCGCGCCATCAAAGGCCGTGGCATCAAGCTGGCTGGCGTTAATGTCACTGACTTTGAGCCGATTTACAACATTGGAATTCTGACCATGCTCAAAGCTAAAAATCAGCTGCCGGATATTCATACCAATAATTTATTCAGTGAGCGCGTGTCCGAACCAGAGCGTTTTGACCATCGTATTTTTAAATACCGCTGGGCGACGGCATTAAAATTTAATTTAGTCAAAAAAGCACGTCTGCTTAAAAAAATCAGCACTGATTTTGGTATTCAGCGTTTAATCTCGCCAGTTGCGTTCTGGGCGATTTATCGCATTGAGCGTTTGTTGCCCGATGGCGAGCAAAAACAAGCAGATTATGTGGCACGCTACATGCTGCTTAATGCCGCATCAGGTGCATTGGATCAAGCTTTTTGGGGTGCCATGATTTGCCACCGTGAAGGCTTGATTGATGACGGCCTGATAGATGCCGAATATCCGGCGCTAGAACGTGTGACGCATTACGCCAGCGTTGATGGTGCGCGTAAAGATTTTAGATACCACCCCAGCTTTTACGGCATGCAAACCGTTGCCGCATTAATTCAAGGGGCACGCTACCAATCTGCGATTGCGAGCGCTGAAGGATTGGAAATCCATCATTTTCAAACAGATCAGCATCATGTGCATGCGCTATGGACGATTAACGGTAAAGTTGCGCTGTTGAAGAGTATTTATCACGCTGCCGATTTGGCGCAGGCTGAAATCATGCATCGTGATGGCAATCAACTCGATGGCAATCAACACTTAGTCACCGAATCGCCGATTTACTTGCGTTGGCCGCTCAGCCACGGCATTCATACCAAACCTAATTTAGCACTATGTAAAGACTTGGCCATTCACGCGCATATTGCCGAGCTGCAATATTATCCTTACCATCAGGACGGTTGGTTCGGCCTGATTTTGGCAAAAAATGCGGCTGAGGCCGCACTGATTGCTGAAAAATTAGACCCAGCCAGTTTAACTAGCCCACAAAAAGATGCTGCTCTGCGCCATGCCCGCAATGCCATCTGGGCGTTGCCAGACCCACGTGATGCGAACCGCAAAGTTACCGTGAAACAACCGGTTAAAATGTATCCGCATAAACAGCTTTTAGACCGTTTTAAACCGAGCAAAGCCAAGCGTAGCTGGAACGGCACACTAGAATTATTAAGACGTGGCGTGGCCGCGGCACAGCCACTTGCCTTCTTTGAAAAAGAACATGACACCACGCTGAAACAGAATTTTTATATTTGCGAATATGTCGATACAGACTGCACCATCGCCGAGATGTTTGTGCATTTTGCACAAGGGCATCAGGAGTTTCATATCGCTGCAAAAAATATCAGCGTGAGTGCTGAACAAACTTACCAGCAACTTGCGCAATATCTGCACCGCATGCATCAGAGCGGCACATTTTTTAGAGATTTATCCGGCGGCAATATACTGGTTCAGGCACATGCCAACAAGCAATTGCATTTTTCTCTGATAGATACCGCACGTGCACGTTTTTATAACTACCCAGCACCACTGTCACAGCGTCTGTCTGACATGGCGCGCATTTGTAACAAGCTAGATTGGGTTGGGCGCGAGCGATTGATGGCTTTATATTTAGCCAATATCAGCAGAAAAGTGACGTTTAGGGTGAAATTAGGATTTTATATTTATGACTTTAAAGTCGCGTTTAAACGCAAATTCGGGCGTAAAGGCATTAAACGTCTAATTAAAAAATTTAAGGAAGTAAAGCCTGAAAAGCAAACCTAAGCATGGCTAATGATTATCACTAGCTGCTTTTAATGACTGGCGTCATGTTGTCAAAACAGTTAAGCCCTATTATTACATCCACGTAATGCAATTGTTTTAAGCAAGTGCGGTACGAATTTTAAATAAAGGAGAATTACTATGTGGACAACACCAGCAGCTACTGAAATGCGTTTCGGTTTTGAAGTTACAATGTACGTAATGAACAAGTAATTCTGTTCTTCGTCATTGAAAAGGGTGCTTAGGCGCCCTTTTTTGTTGCCCGCGATTTTTATTCAGCGCATCAATGAGTCTGTCATGGAGTCTGTCATGCCTTGCCTGACACAGCAGTCAGCATCTTATATGCTTAGTCAAAAGTCACTAGACTGCATGTCGAGCACGCAATCACTCAAGGCAATATCGTTTTAGTTTGCGCGCCGTTACCGTTAAATACAAACTCTTTGGGCAAAAACACCCAAATCTTGCCGCTTTGCTTCATGGCACCGGCTCTAGCCCCTGCTTCAGGCCCTGCACCCCAAAAAAAGTCTGCGCGCACGCCACCTTTAATCGCACCGCCGGTATCTTGTGCCATCATCATACGTTTGAGCGGTTTGGTGCTGTTAGGCTCAGTAGTTGATAAAAATATCGGTGCGCCCAAAGGAACAAATTTAGGATCCACCGCCACGCTGCGTTCACCTAAAATTGGCACCCCCAGTGCGCCTAAAGGTCCGGGCAAGCCTGCTGGCAACTCCCTAAAAAACACATAGCTTGGGTTGCTATTGAGCAAGTCTCTCAATTTAGCCAGATTATTGCGCGCCCAGTTCTTAATACCTTGCATTGAAGCTTGCGCCAGTTGTAACTCGCCACGCTCTACCAACAGGCGGCCTATTGAATTATAAGGATGACCGTTTTGGTCAGCATAACCTACATGTACTTGCTCGCCGTTTTCAAGTTGCACTAGACCTGAACCCTGAATTTGCAAAAAGAATACGTCAATAATATCGTCGATATAGATAAACTCACGGCCTTTGAGCGGTGAAGTTTCGGCTTCAATTTCGCCACGATTATAGTAAGGCACCAACTTATTCCCTACTAAACGGCCACGTACCCGTTTAAATTTCAACTCAGGGAACAAGCTATCTAGCTCTACCGTTATCATGTCGGCGGGCGGTGCATATAAAGGATTAGGGTATTGCGCAGACTTAGTACGGCTGCCTTTCAACATCGGTTGATAGTAACCAGTAATCATACCGGTATCGCTGCCATCTACGTTGGTGGTTTTATAAACCGAAAAATACTGTTTGAAATAGGCTTGTACTTCACTCGGATTTGGACTCGCATTTGGACTCGCATTTGGACTCGCGTTGGGCGATTTTGATGTTTGCGCATGCAGCTGATTAGCAACCGTGCAGGCGTTTTTCCAAGCGGGCTTATTAATCAGCGTAGAACAGCTTTGCATCCAGGCTGGCCAAGCTAAACTTAAATTATCCATTTCTAGGCCATCTACCTCATCCCACTGGGCAGGCTTTAGCAAACTGTATTCAGGAATTTTTATGTCAGCCGGTTTTGGCTCTATTGGTTTTACTTCCGACTTGGCGGTATCTGGTAACTGCACCGCTTTTTCAGCGGGGCATTCGCACTTGGTTTGTGCCGGAGGTGTTGCAGGAGCAGGCATTGTAGCTGGCTTCACTGCCTTATTAGTACAAGCGGCCGCTGTTAAACAAAGAAAAACAAGTAAGCTAAGCTGCGAAATTTTCATAGGAAGGGTGGATAACCGTTAATGCAACACTCTGGGCATATTGAGTAAAAAAGTGGGAATAGTAGCGTCGAATCTGGTGCCGTCTTCCGCCACCATTTGATAACTGCCGTACATTTTCCCCATGGGGGTCTGTATCACCGTGCCGCTGGTGTATTCATAGCTTTGCTTAGGCGCTAATAACGGCTGATCGCCAACTACGCCCAGGCCTTTGACTTCCTGCTGTTGCCCATCCGCTTCGACAATAATCCAATGTCTGCTAATTAACTGCGCGGCAATATCACCGGTATTTGTAATCGTCACATGGTAAGAGAACGCGTAACGATTGCGCTCTACGTCTGACTGCTCGGGAATAAAAGTTGCCTCAACTTTTACCAAACATTCATAGTGATGCATATTAGCCATCTTGTCCTTTTAGCTGATTAAGCCGGTAGTCGGTGAGCTTGGGCTGGCAGAATATAACTTTTTCGGCATACGGCCGGCTAAATAAGCTTCACGGCCAGCTTCAACCGCTTTTTTCATCGCACCTGCCATTAATATCGGGTTGCCTGCGGCGGCAATCGCCGTGTTCATTAAAATACCCTGACAGCCTAACTCCATGGCGATGGCTGCGTCTGATGCAGTACCCACGCCAGCGTCTACTAACACCGGCACTTTGGCATTATCAATGATAATTTGTAAATTCCATGGGTTTAAAATACCCATGCCGGAACCAATCAGTGATGCCAGCGGCATCACCGCTACACAGCCGATTTCTTCCAGTTGTTTGGCAATAATCGGATCATCCGAGCAATACACCATGACATCAAAACCATCTTTTACCAGCGTTTTTGCAGCAGCCAAGGTTTCAATCATGTTCGGATAAAGCGTATGTGGATCACCCAGCACTTCCAGTTTCACTAGCTTATGGCCATCTAACAGCTCACGTGCTAAACGCAGCGTGCGCACTGCATCATCGGCTGAGTAACAGCCCGCAGTATTTGGCAGATAAGTAAACTCTTCAGGCGGCAAAAAATCCAATAGTGAAGGCTCACCGGCGGTCTGACCAATATTGGTGCGACGTATCGCCACAGTGATAATTTCTGCGCCGCTAGCATCAATTGCCGCGCGCGTTTCGGCAAAATCTTTATATTTACCAGTACCTACCAGCAAACGTGAATGGTAGGTTTTATCTGCAATTTTTAATAAGTCTGACAATTCGGATTCCTTTGATTTGCAACTGTGATGACTAACCGTGCTAGTTAACCACCGCCCACTGCGCCCACAATTTCTAATTTATCGCCATCTGCAAGTGATGTCACTTCAAACTGGCTACGCGGCACGATCTCGCCATTGCGTTCAATCGCCAAACGTTTACCCACCAATTCAAGCTGTTGCACAAGCACTGCAACAGTGAAGCTGGCAGCATCGAAACTGCGCGGTTTTCCGTTGATAATAAGTTGCATGAATTAATTCTTAAGATGAATACTTAAGCTGTCATTTTACGAAAATACTAGGGGCATTAGCAAACCTTATATGGATTATTTGTACGCATGGCGTCATATCGTCCAAAATACGCTACCTCGTTGTACAATATCGAAAAAATATTATTGATATCGTTAATTTCAAAGCCCATTCGGAAACTCATCATGAACATTCAAAGCCATATTGCAGACCTTGATACACCTACCGGTGTAATGCGCACTTATATTCACCGCCCTGTTGGCGAAGGTAAATACCCAACCATTCTGTTTTATTCAGAAATTTTCCAACAAACTGGTCCAATTGAGCGTGCAGCTAAAGTGATAGCGAGCCATGGTTATGCAGTATTAGTACCCGAAGTGTTTCACGAATTGAATCCAATTGGCACAGTACTGGGCTATGACGACGCAGGGCGCGATAAAGGCAATGCCGACAAATCAGCAAAAGACGTGCAAGGTTACGACACGGACAATGCAGCGATGATTGCATTTGCTAAAACGCAAGCTTGGTACAACGGCAACATCGGCGCGATGGGCTTCTGTATCGGTGGTCATTTGGCGTTCCGCGCTGCATTGCAACTAGAAGTTAAAGCCACAGCCTGCTTTTACCCAACTGATTTACACACCAACGTAATTCCCAACAAGCCAAGCCAACACAGCATGGAGCGCTTAAAAGATATTAGCGGTGAATTGCTAATGGTGTGGGGTAAACAAGACCCGCATATTCCAGCCCCTGGTCGTGCCGAAGTTTACAAAAAACTAAGCGATGCCAATCTGGTATTCACATGGCACGAATTTAATGCGCAACACGCATTCATGCGTGACGAAGGCGAACGCTACGACCCACAGACTGCAATGATTGGTTACCAGTTAGCGTTGAATTTGTTCAGTCGGACGCTGCATCAGTAGTTTTTAAATCCTAACTTCGCAGCTCTAAATCCCCCTCAATCCCCCTTTTGCAAAGGGGGAGGTTTTTTGTGGGTGCGGAATGGCGCTTGGGCGCACTCTCCACTCTCCACTCTCCACTCTCCACTCTCCACTCTCCACTCTCCACTCTCCACTCTCCACTCTCCACTCTCCACTC
>NCHI01000011.1 GCA_002281815.1 Methylotenera sp. 24-45-7 | reverse complement strand
GAGCATTTGTTGATTGCACCAGAAGTAAACCAAACCATTATTTTCACTTCAACTAAACGTCACGCTGACGTGTTAGCTGAAGACTTGTATGCTGCTGGTCACAAAACAGCTGCATTGCATGGCGACATGACACAAGGCGCGCGTAACCGCACTTTAACTAAACTGCGTCACGGTGATGTAAAAGTATTGGTAGCGACTGACGTTGCTGCGCGTGGTATTGACGTAGCAGGTATCTCACACGTGATTAACTACGACTTGCCAAAATTTGCAGAAGACTATGTGCACCGTATCGGCCGTACTGGCCGCGCTGGCGCTACTGGCATTGCGATTTCATTTGCTTCAAACATGGATCGTCACATCTTGCGCAAAATTGAACAATTCACTGGTAACCGTATGGAACCAGCAGTGATTGAAGGTTTTGAGCCTAAACGTGCTATGAAAATGGACGCTCCTGGCGGCCGTGGTGACCGTCGTGACGGTCATAAACCAGGTGGTCGCGGTGGTTTTAAACCACGTGATGACCGTGGTGGTTACAAAGGTCGTGATGACCGTAATGGTTCAAGCCGTGACAGTGCACCGCGTGGTGAAGGTCGTAGTGAAAACCGTTTTGAAGGTCGTTCTGAAAACCGTGGCAACCGTGATTCAGCACCACGTGAAAACAACGGCAATTCAGCGGGTTATGCACCAAAACCTGAATTCAACCGTGAAAGACCAGCGGGTGACCGTGCACGTAGCTTTGGCGACCGTGCAGCTTTTGATAGAGCACCTGGTGAACGTAACCGTTCAAATGCAGGCGCACCTAACCGTAGCTTTGGCGACAGCGCAGCGTTTGGTAAAAAACCTTACGCACGTGATAGCCAACCACGTGACGGTCAACGTAGCGAAGGTCGCCCAGAGCGCAGTGCTGCAGCACCTGCCCGTCGTGACAACAACCGCAACGAAGGCCGCAGCAATGCAGCCCGTGGTTTTGCCAATGCCAATGCAGGCAGCGGTGCACCACGTCGTCCACGTAGTTTTGCTTAAGTAAAAATAGGTACTAGGGGCTAGGATTTAGGGGCTAGGAGTATTCGCTTGAAAGTTTTTTGGTGAAAATTAGCATTGTTTAATTTCTACACAAAACTATCAAACACCTTCCAGCCCCTAATCCCTAGTCCCCAGCCCCTTAATTAGAGATATTCAATGACAGAAACAGTAAATTTTGACAATCTAGGTTTGGCACCAGAGCTACTTAAAGCCCTTGCAGAGTCTGGTTACACCACGCCAACCCCTATCCAGTTACAGGGTATTCCTGTAGCGCTGGCAGGCGGAGATTTAATGGCGGGCGCACAAACTGGCACCGGTAAAACTGCAGCATTTGCGCTACCTTTATTGCAAAAGTTACTGCCACTGGCAAGCAGCAGCACCTCTCCTGCCAAGCACCCGGTGAGAGCGTTAATTTTAACGCCAACCCGCGAGCTGGCGATTCAGGTAGAAGAAAGTGTTAAAGCTTACGCCAAACATACACAATTGCGTTCACTCGTCGTGTATGGCGGTGTAGACATTAGAACCCAGACGCCACACCTGAAAACAGGCGTGGAAGTATTGGTCGCAACCCCAGGTCGTTTACTTGACCATATCGAACAAAAAACGCTGCAACTAAATCAAGTACAAATGTTGGTACTCGATGAAGCTGACCGCATGCTGGACATGGGCTTTATGCCTGATTTGCGTCGTATTTTGGCTTTGTTGCCGAAAAAACGCCAAAATCTGATGTTTTCAGCCACATTTTCAAACGAAATTAAAAAGCTGGCAGATGAGTTCTTAACCAACCCGCAGCTAATTGAAGTTGCGCGTAGCAATGCCACTAACGACAACGTGACACAAAAAGTGTATCAAGTTGCACAAAGTGATAAAGAAACATTGTTAATTCAGCTATTAAAACAAGCTGATGCCAAGCAAGTGATCATATTTACCAAAACCAAAATTACCGCCAGCCGCTTGAGCCGTAGCCTGATGAAAGAAGGCATTAACGCTGATGCAATTCATGGTGATAAATCACAACAAGAACGTATTAAGGCACTGGATGCATTTAAAGCTGGCACGGTAACCGCTCTGGTTGCAACAGACGTTGCCGCGCGTGGTTTGGATATCAGCGAATTGCCGATGGTGATTAACTACGAGATTCCAAGCGCGCCAGAAGATTACGTGCATCGCATCGGCCGCACTGGACGTGCAGGCGCACTTGGCGTTGCCATCTCATTTGTAAGTGATGATGAAGAAAAGTATTTACTGGAAATTGAAAAACTGATTAAACGTCAGATTCCAAAAGAAACCATTGCGTTAAACAAGCCAACGCAGCGCGCTCGCCCTGCTACTGGCACAAAAACCAGCTATCAAGACAAAACACAAGATGCCGCACCAGCAAGACGGCCTGCTAAACAAAAGAGTAGCGACCCTTGGTTTGATAAACCTTATGAGCCAAGCACCGAAAAAACACCGCTGCCAAACAGAATTAGCTCAGGTAAGAAAAAACCAGTTGCAGTGTTACTGGGTGGATTGCCAATTAACAAGTAATACTTAATGTAGGAGCGATTTTTAAATCGCGAAGGCTTTCAAATCAAACATCTTCGCGATTTAAAAATCGCTCCTACAAAAGCAACAATTACTGATTCCGCATAAAATCAGCCACGCCGTACAACTGATTCGCCAACTTCTTCATTAAATCGTCGTCATACTCCAGGTCATGCATGGCTTTAATCATGCAATACATCCATTGGTCGCGGGCAGATTCACCAATCGCAAATGGCATATGCCGCGCTCGTAGCATTGGGTGGCCATAACGTTCTATATATAATTGCGGCCCGCCAGTCCAACCGGTTAAAAACATGAATAGTTTTTCACGCGCGGAGGTTAAATCCGGCTGATGCATATCACGTAGTGGCTTTACCTTTGGCTCACTGTCCATGATGTCGTAGAAAGTTTCTACCAGCTTGCGTATATTTTCAACACCGTTTACTTCACCGCCCAACAGCTCAAAAAAAGTGCGTTTGTCGCTGCCGGCTTCTTCAATTTTATCAATCATCGCGACTACTAAACAATTGTTGGTTTAACTAAACTTGCGGCTAACTTGGCACGTGCTCTCGCCTCAGTAACATCTTTACCAGTGGCTAAAGCCACACCCATGCGGCGCTTCATGAACGACTCAGGCTTACCAAACAAACGAATATCCGCACTCGGTACCGCTAAGGCTTTTTCTACGCCGTCAAACGCTAGCTGTGTGGTTTCATGGCCTCCGTAAATGACAGCACTCGCTGCCGGATCACGCAGGCTGACGTCTACCGGTAGACCTAAAATAGCACGTGCGTGCAGATCAAACTCACTAAAGCGCTGGCTGGCCATGGTCACCATGCCGGTGTCATGCGGACGTGGGCTTACTTCACTAAACCACACCGCGTCACCTTTAATAAATAATTCCACACCAAACAACCCTAAACCGCCCAAACTATCGGTTACCGCTTTGGCGATGCGTTTTGATTCTTCTAGTGCCTTAGCTGCCATCGGCTGTGGCTGCCAGCTCTCCACATAATCGCCATTTTTTTGCACATGGCCAATTGGGTCACAGAAATAGGTAGTAATCACGCCATCCGCGTTTTTGGCGCGCACAGTCAGCAAAGTAATTTCGTAATCAAAATCAATCTGCCCTTCTACAATCACCACACCCTGATTCACGCGACCTGCTGATGCAGCATAATCCCAAGCAGTTTTAACTTCACTGGCATTGGTAATGCGCGACTGGCCTTTACCAGACGATGACATGGTAGGTTTAATAAAGCATGGGTAACCAATGCCAGCATCAATTGCAGCTTGTAGTTCGGCTTCACTTTTGGCGAAGGCATAGGGTGAAGTTGGCAGGTTTAACTCTTCAGCTGCCAGTCTGCGAATACCCTCACGGTTCATGGTGAGCTGCACCGCTTTCACTGTTGGAATGACTGTAGCGATACCTGATGATTCAATGTCTGCCAAGGTGCTGGTGTTCAAGGCTTCAATTTCCGGCACGATTAAGTGTGGTTTTTCCAGTGCAATCAAATCACGCAGCACTTGGTCGTTAGTCATATCAATCACATGCGCACGGTGCGCAACTTGATGGCCAGGCGCGTTTTTATAGCGGTCAACGGCGATGACTTCCACCCCCAAACGCTGCAAAGCAATGATGACTTCTTTACCAAGTTCGCCACTGCCTAACAGCATGACACGGGTTGCATTGGGGCTTAGAGGGGTACCGATTTGCATGGAATTCTTTCAGTTTTTGATTGCCTGAATCATAACATGCAGGGCATTTTTAAGAAATTTGAAGATGTAACAAAAGTGTGAAAAAACTAAGGCTTAATCTGATGCTTATCCATGCGATAACGCATCGTCATTCTAGTGATACCTAATTTACGCGCGGCTTCTGAAACGTTATTTTTAGTGTCTGCCAAGGCTTGTAGCAAGATAGTTTTTTCAGCTGCATCTAATGTAGATTGGCTAGCATCAGCATTCAAAGATGTGTCCGTCATTCGATATACCGGTAGTGCTAAATCTACCTCAGTGACCGAATGATTGTGACAAAGTAGAACTGCTCGACTGACTTGATGTCGCAACTCGCGCACATTACCCGGCCAAGTGTAAGTTTCAATCATGCGAATCGCTGCTGCGGTAAAACTGGGCATGGGCAGGCCATAGCGTCTTGCAGTTTGTGTAGCAAAATGTCTGGCAAGCAGCATTAAATCAGCGCTACGTTCTCGCAGTGGCGGCATATAAATGCTCATCACGTTTAGTCGATAATACAAATCTTGGCGAAACCCACCTTGCAACGACATCTCATGCAAATCGCGATTGGTCGCTGCAATAAAACGCGCAGGTACGGCACGCTCTTTGGTGGAACCTAACCGACGCACTACGCGACGCTCCAGCACATTAAGTAACTTAGCTTGTAATGTCAGTGGCAATTCACCGATTTCATCCAAAAATAAAGTACCGTCCTCTGCTGCTTCAATCAGCCCGGGGCGCGTAGCCGTGGCGCCAGTAAATGCACCCTTTTCATGGCCGAATAGCTCACTTTCAATTAACTCGGCTGGCAGTGATGCGCAATCAATATGTACAAAGGGTTTGTCAGGATGTTGCGATGACAAGTGCAGCAAGCGCGCTGCCACATCTTTACCTGCACCGGTTTCACCATTAATCAATACGGTGGGCGGTACGGCGTCGTTTGAAACCAATTGCGCGATGCGCTTAATCTGTGATTTAACGCCTTGCATGGCTGGGCTATCACCCAACAGCTCCACACCTTCAATGGCATGCGCATTCCGCTGGCGCGAGTAATCTAAACTATTATTCTGTAGCGCTTGTGATTCAGCCTTTTGAATCGAAATCAGCAGTTCGTCTAGATCTATCGGCTTTTTGAGATAATCAATCGCGCCCTGTTTCATGGCGCTCACTGCGTCGCTAATTTCACCATGCGCGGTCATGACAATCACCATGGCATTTTTAGCCACAAAAAACGGCAATAAATCCAAGCCATTGCCGTCGGGCAAACGCATATCCAGCAACACAATATCCGGCGTGAATTGCCGCACGATGTCGCGCGCATCTTGAATACCCTCGACATGCGCACACTCGTAACCAGATTTTTGCAGTTGTCGCATCACGGCGCGTGCAAAAAGCGCTTCGTCTTCAACAATCAATACTTTTGATTGCTGCTTAAGCAATGTCGAATTATCAGTAGAGTCGATTTTTCCTGTAGAGCCTATTTGCGCTAGCTGCATAATGTTTACCTTGTTGAATCACTTAAGTCATGATGGCGTGGGTGAATCTATTTGTGCAATAAACATTCCAATTCCTAACAAGCCTGAAAAAACTATCTAAATCAATGACTAAGGTTTTACCAGTGATACGAATTATGCATTCTAACGCAAAATTGGTTGTTTACAGCCAAATTAAGTGGCTAAAAACAACCATTATTTAAATACTATTGAGCAACTGTCGTGGTGGGATATTCAAAAACCCGCGCAAACCCAGCCATGCGGCAAAAGGTATGGCTGCACTAGCAATCAAGATAGCCCACAACGCCAATGCTAAATTAAACTGGAACGGAATATCCAGCACGCGTGTACTGATGTAATAAGCCAGCGTATTGGCTGAGAGTGTCGCCATAAGCGCCGCGATTAACCCGATAAAGAAAAACTCGGTAAAGAAAGCAATACTCACTTGACGACGTGAAGCGCCAAACACACGCATTAACGTAGCCTCGGCTACGCGCTCATCTCGCGTGGCCACCAGCGCAGCATAAAGCACTGCCAAGCCGGTAATCAGGCTGAACATAAATACATATTCCACCGTACTGCTCATTTTTTGCATAATGCCACGCACCTGCTGCATCAGCGCTGCCACATCAATCACCGTTAAGTTTGAATACTGTTTTACCAGTTGATTCAAAGACATATCCGCACCTAAGGGCAAATGAAAGCTGCTGATATAACTAGCTGGAAACTGCTCTAGCACCCCAGGTGGGGTGACAGCAAAAAAGTTAGCGCGCATGGTGTCCCAATCCACTTTCCTGAGGCTGGTAACGGTCAGCGTGAGTGGGTTGCCAGCCACATCAAACGTGAGCGTATCTCCTAACTTAATGCCCAGTGTTTTTGCTAAATCCTGCTCCAGCGACAAATACGGTTTGCCGTGTTCATTGGCTTGCCACCAGCGCCCAGCCACCAATTTATTGTCGGTTTGCATGTCGCTCGCCCAAGACAAATTAAACTCGCGCTCAGCCAAGCGCTTGGCGCGCTCATCAGGCCATTGTTCAGGTTTAATCGTTGCCTCATTAATACTTAGCAAACGCCCTTTCACCATCGGAAACACCGTAGTGTCTTGAATATTTTGCTGGGTGAAAAACTGCTGTATGCCTGTAATTTGTGTGGGCTGAATATTAATCGCAAAGCGATTAGGCGCATCGGCCGGCAACGATGCCTGCCAATTACGAATCAAATCACTGCGAATCAAGGCCAGTAGCAGCAGCACTGTTAGACCCATGCTAAACCCTATCATTTGCACTGTAGACAGCCCTAGCCTA
Organism: Methylotenera sp. 24-45-7; assembly: GCA_002281815.1. Lineage (GTDB taxonomy): Bacteria > Pseudomonadota > Gammaproteobacteria > Burkholderiales > Methylophilaceae > Methylotenera. Next base: position 17,596 of record NCHI01000011.1, on the reverse strand, counting down.
GTTTTTAGCCCCTGTACACCGACGGCGACGGTCGCAAAAGTCTGACTGCGTGGTGTTAGCTGCATGACTGACTTGGCAACAAATAATAATAAATAGGTAAAACCGACGACAATCAAACACAGCACTATCATGGCCACGATAGTCGCTATTGCAATTTTCGCATCCTGCGCTTGCCAGAAAATCATGCCTATCATCACCAATGCTGCTGGCAAAAACTTTGCCTGCGCAGAGATAGGTTGCACCAGCGTTTCGCGGCGCAAAATATTCATAGCGCTAAGTTTGCGCATTTGCCAAGCATGTGGCAACACCACGGCTGTCATCATGGCCAAACTAGCGACTAGCCCAACCCACACGGGTGAAAATGACGCAGCTGGCAAGGTGCCCACAAACAAATTGCCAGCAAGCTTTGCCAAACCCAATTGCGCAAAATAGGCAATCAGCACCCCGGCTAGCGCACTCAAAAATGCAATGATCAGGGTTTGTAGTGCCAACACCTGCAACACCGTTTTTTGCGAAGCGCCAAAACAGCGCATCAACGCAAATGTATCCAAGCTTTGTTTAATGTAAGGCAAGCTAGATAACAGCATCGCCACCATCGCCAAAATCACGCTCACCATGGCAGATAGCCCTAAAAACTGCTCGGCTTTATCTAGCGCCAGCTTAATTTCCGGGCGTGCATTACGCAGGTCTTCAATACGCTCGCCACGGGCAAGCTGCGCGCGCATTTGTTGATGATAGGATTGAATACTTTGCGGTTCACCAGCCACCAATAATTGATATTTAACGCGGCTGCCAAATTGTATCAGCTTGGTTTCAGGCAAATCCTGCGCGTTCATCATCAGCCGTGGTGCAAAGCTGAACATATCACCGCCTCGCGAAGGTTCGCGTATTAAGATGGCGCTAATGCGCATGTTTTTTTCGCCCACGGCAAGCGTGTCACCTACTTGCAAATTAAGCAGGTTGGCAAGGCGCGGCTCCACCCAAACTTCACCTGAGTTAGGCGCAGCTTTCACCACCTTACCACTGTCGGTTGTTGAGCTACCCAAGGTCATGTCGCCACGCAACGGGAAGTTATTTTCAACCGCTTTAATTTCTGCCAACTGACCCTGTTCACCTGCCAACACCATGCTGGGGAACTCGTAAGTTTTCACCGCAACCAAGCCCGCGCGTTTTGCTTGGGCAATGAAATCAGGGCGAATTGCATGGTCTGCAAGCACAGCCAAATCACCGCCCAGCAATAACGCCCCTTGCTGGCTTAGCGCAGACTCTACACGCTTGGTAAAAAAGCCAACTGCGGTAATTGCCACCACTGCCAACACCAACGCTAGCACCAAAACACGTAACGCACCGGCACGCCATAAATTGAGCGTTTGTGACCATGCCAAGCCAACATTCAACAGCATCGCTTTTAACATCATGCTAATTGTTCCAACACGCCGTTATTAAGCTTAAGCTGGCGCTGACAACGATTTGCCAGCTGCGTGTCATGGGTGACCAATACCAAGGTGGTACCAGCCTCTGCATTCATGTTGAACAACAGTTCAATAATCATTTGCCCGGTAGCATGGTCAAGATTGCCAGTCGGCTCGTCTGCAAACAATATTGCGGGCTGGGTGGCAAACGCGCGCGCTATGGCCACGCGCTGCTGCTCGCCGCCTGAGAGCTGTTTGGGATAATGTTTCACACGCGCACTCAAGCCCACTTTTTCGAGCGCAGCCAAGCTTAATGCTTTTGCATCAGCATTGTTTTTTAGTTGCAACGGTAGCATGACATTTTCAAGCGCAGTGAGTGCTGGCAGCAATTGAAACGACTGAAACACAAAACCCATGCTAGCGGAGCGCATGGCCGCCCTGCCATCTTCATCTAAACTGCTAAATGCCTGCGCCTGAATTTGAACGTTGCCGCGAGTAGGTACGTCCAAACCTGCAAGTAGACTTAATAAAGTAGACTTACCTGAGCCGGAGCTGCCAATAATGGCGACTTGCTCACCGGCTTTAATGCTTAAATTTAAGCCTTGTAAAATCCGAATTTGGTTATCATGGTTAATAATTTCATAATAAAGATCGTTCGCTTGAATGATTGGGGGCTGTTGCATTAATGTTTTTCCATATACTTTTAAAATCAATTCTAAAATCAAAAACTGCTTTGTTTAGTGTGTGTTTTCTGGGTTTCGTTGCATTGAGCTTGCCAGTATCGGCTGCCAACCAAAAAATACTCGTCTTTGGCGACAGTTTATCAGCCGCTTACGGCATTCCGCAAAGTCAGGGCTGGGCAGCGTTATTGCAAAATAAGTTACATGAGGAAAAGCTGCCTTATGATGTCATTAACGCCAGCATCAGCGGTGAAACCACCAGCGGTGGCTTAACCCGAATTGATGCAGCGCTCAAGCAAATACAGCCACAAATCGTTATTTTGGAATTAGGTGCCAATGATGGCTTACGTGGATTACCCGTCAAAACCACGCGCGAAAATTTGGCAGCCATGCTGCAAAAAATCAACAAATCTGGCGCTAAAGTGTTGTTAATTGGTATGAAAATGCCACCTAATTATGGCGCTAAATATATCGCAGAATTTAGCGCAACTTACCCACAGCTGGCAAAAACCTATCAAGCGACCTTGGTACCTTTTATGCTAGAACATGTGGCGGCAAAACCGGATTTAATTCAACTCGATGGCTTACATCCTAACGCACTCGCACAGCCAATTATTCTCAATAACATCTGGCCAGAATTAAAACGTCTACTCAAAAAGTAAGTGTGCTATTCCTGCCAGATAATTTCCAAGCCGGCTTCATCGCCGCTGGCTTCTAAACCATAAGCAATGCCGATACCCGGTACGCAAGCCAGCTTATCTTCCCAGTAAATCAGTGGCAGATATTGGCGTTTCCAGGGTGGCATATTAATTTCTTGCAGCAGGTATTTCAACGTTCTGGTGGGGCGTAATGGATTAGGCTTAAAGCGCTCACCACCATCGCGGTTAGTAATGCGTAGCTTAGTCATGCCCAGCTTGAGTGATAAACCTTTACCCAGCACCTGATTAAACACCAGCCTGCCTCCGCTGGGTAAGTCTAAAAACGGCTCCCCGTCCCACACTAAATCAAATGCAGCCGCTGGCTTGTCTTCGCACAGATATGCACGCTGCTGATACTTTCTTAAAATCAAATGCTGCATCACCAAATTCAGGTCAGCATCTTTTTTAGCATTGAGTAGTTGCGCTGCAATTTCATTTAAATAATCAGCCGCCGGCATGCTTAAACCATTTTGCGCAAACCACCAGCGCAGCAGATTTTTAATACGTGGCAAAGAAAGTTTAGCCAAACCTTCAAGACACAGCGTATTGTCTTCTAGCACCGCCTCAGCGTCTTGCGCTGCCAAAGTTTCTAACAAATCGTTGGCTTCTGCCATATGTGACGCAGTTCTGGCCAATACTGTTTTCACACCTTCAAACCTTGCTTCCAACACTGGCATCAACGCATGTCGCACAAAATTACGGTCATATTGGGTATTGTCGTTACTTTCATCCTCGCACCATGTTATCTCATGCTGCACTGCGTAATCCTGCAAAGTTTGACGCGGCACATTGAGTAAGGGTCGCAACAAATTCCTGCCAGTATCTACCGCAGCCATGCTCGCTAAACCTTTTACACCAGCGCCTCTGAACAATTGCAATAGCAGCGTTTCTGCTTGGTCATCCTGATGATGGGCAGTCATCACAAAATCAATATTCTGCGCTGCAAACAGAGCCTGATAACGCAGCGCACGTGCTTCGGCCTCGACACCAAGACCGTTATTGATATTGAGCTGTACATGCACTACCTGCAAGGGCACATTTAATTGCTGGCACTGCAATTGGCAAAACTCGGCCCAGCTATCGGCATTAGGGCTCAAGCCATGATGCACATGCATGGCGTGTAATTGGAACGGTAATTTAGCGCTGGCGGCTGCCAGCAAATGCAGCAGCACCATAGAATCCAAACCACCGCTCAAAGCCAACAATAAATTTGGCTTGGAGCGGCGTGTTTGTAGTTGATGCGTTAGGAACTGATTAAGCTGAACGCTTAATGGGTGCGCAGATAAATCGGAACTGCTAATGGCCTGATGTTTCAAGAATGCACTATTTTGCTGGTGCGGTTTCTTTGAACTTGCCATAACTCATCAGGCGCTCATAGCGAGTAACCAGTAAAGATTTAACTGATTTAGCTTTCAAGCGTGTGAGCTCATCTTTCAATGCACCGCGTAAATTCTCCATCATTACCTCAGGTGCGCGGTGGGCGCCGCCTTTTGGTTCAGGAATGATTTTATCGACCAAGCCTAATGCTTTGAGCCTATCCGCAGTAATCGCCAGCGATTCGGCGGCTACTGAAGCTTTATCAGCGCTCTTATAAAGAATAGAAGCACAACCTTCGGGTGAAATCACAGAGTAAGTGCCGTATTGCAGCATCAATAGCTGGTCAACAACACCCAACGCTAACGCGCCGCCTGAACCGCCCTCGCCGATAATCACACCGATGATAGGTGTTTTAAGCTCTGCCATCACATATAGATTACGTGCAATCGCCTCTGATTGACCGCGCTCTTCAGCTCCGATGCCAGGATATGCGCCCGGAGTATCAATCAGCGTGATGATAGGAATATGGAATTTTTCAGCCAATCGATATAAACGCAAAGCCTTGCGATAACCTTCTGGTCGCGGCATGCCAAAGTTACGATATTGACGCTCTTTGACATCACGGCCTTTTTGATGACCAATGACCATTACCGGTTGGCCTTCAAAACGTGCCAAACCACCTACAATTGCCGGGTCATCAGAGAACGCACGGTCACCGTGCAATTCTTCAAAATCGGTAAACAATGCTTCAATGTAATCAAGCGTGTATGGGCGCTGCGGATGGCGCGCCAACTGCGAAATTTGCCATGCGTTTAAGTTACCGTAGATGTCATCGGAAAGTTTTTTGTTTTTGGTTTCCAACGCAGCCAACTCTTTAGAAATATCCAAATTATCATGGTCGTCATGCGAAGTGCGCAGGCTCTCAATTTTGGCTTCTAACTCAGCGATAGGTTGTTCGAAATCTAGGTAGGTAATTTTCATGCATTCAACTCGGTTATTAAGCTTGTTTTTAAACATTGAAAGCTTTTGTGCAGACTAAAACAATAAAATTCCAGTAAAAATCACTCAACATTGTCATTGCCGCGTAGGCAGGAATCCAGGTAAGTTTCAACTAAAGTTATTGTAATTTAACACTCTCATCATTTCCCTTGCCTAGGTTCCCGCCTATGCTGGAATGACAAGCTTGGAAGATGCAAGAGTGAAAGCCAGTGCACAAAGACTTAATTTCTTTGATTCTAATTATATAGGATTTTTATGTTTTCTTTGCTCAACCATTGTGTAAGTCCAGCAATCAATTCGTCGTGTAAATCTACGCGCCATTCGTTACCCAGCATTAGCTCCACTTTACTGGTCTGGTTGTGGTACTCCACTTTCACGGCACAGCCACGCTGCTCATTAGTAGCACTGATGCAATAAGGCTTTAACAAAGTTTTTAATTTCAGCGCATCGGCTTGGCCATTGCATGAAATTTTAAGAAAACTTGCCTTGCTGTTTCTTAGCGTAGATAAGTCAAATAACTTTCTGGCATTCACGCGAATACCGCCAGAGAACTCATCGTTACTGACCCGTCCTTCTACTATCACCAACTGATCATCTTTTAATAATCCGTGTGACTGATTGAGCAGCTCATTACCGACGACCACTTCAATTCTAGTGGTACCGTCATCTAGCCCAACAATCGCCATTTTACCGCGCGCGGTCATGCGCATACGCACCCCGGACACAATACCGGCAATCAGCTGCGGCTGTTCACGAGGCGACAAACTTGCCAATGTCGTAGAAATAAAATTGCTTAAATCTTTTTGATAAGACCAGTATGGGTGCCCGCTCAAATAAAAACCCAACGCGATTTTTTCTTCCTGTAGCTTTTGCTGCTCAGTCCACATGGGCACATTAGGTAACACATGCACCGAGTTGTCAGAAGCTTCACCGAATAAACTATTTTGATTACTATTGGCATTACTTTGCTCAGCCGCACTAATCGCCAAACCCACAGCAGATAGCATGGCATTGCGGTTAGGCTCTAGCTTATCAAATGCACCAGCGCGGATTAGCGACTCAATCACGCGGCGATTTACTTTGCGCAAATCTAAACGGTTGCAAAAATCAAACAAACTGGTAAATGGTCCATCATTGTTGCGTGCTTGCAATATCACTTCAATCGCTGCCCAGCCAGTGCCTTTCACTGCGCCCAAGCCATACAACACTTGTGTTTTGTTAATGGGCTTAAATTTAAATTCACTCTGGTTCACATCTGGCGGTAACACTTCTACCTTATTGCCGGCACAATCATCATAGAAAATATGCACACTGTCGGTGTTATTCATGTCGGCAGACATGGTGGCGGCCAAGAAAGCAGCCGGATAATGCATTTTCAAATACGCGGTGTGATAAGCCACCAGCGCATAGGCCGCGGCATGCGACTTATTAAAGCCGTAACCGGCAAATTTTTCCAGCAAGTCAAACAACTCACTGGCTTGGCGCTCGGTCATGTTGTTCTTGGTAGCGCCCTCGGTAAAAATCTTACGCTGGGCATCCATTTCTTCTTTTTTCTTTTTACCCATGGCGCGGCGCAGCAAATCAGCCCCACCAAGGCTATAGCCCGCCACCACTTGCGCAATCTGCATCACCTGCTCTTGATATACGGCAATACCGTAAGTCTCTTTGAGAATAGGCTCGGTGAGTGGGTGCGGATATTCCACACGTTGCTTACCGTGCTTGCGGCGGCAGAAGTCTGGGATCAAATCCATCGGGCCTGGGCGGTACAGCGCCACCAGCGCGATAATGTCTTCAAAGCAGTCTGGCATGGCCTGCTTGAGCATGTCTTTCATGCCACGCGACTCTAGCTGAAATACCGCTGTAGTATTGGCAGTCTTGAGCAGATTAAATGTCGCTTTGTCGTTGAGCGGCAAACCTTCAAAAGTAAGTGGCGGCAAATCGCTTTCAGCGCGCTGCTTATTAGCGTTTTCTAGCGCCATATCTAAAATAGTCAGTGTGCGCAGACCCAAAAAGTCGAACTTGACTAGCCCTACGGCCTCAACATCGTCTTTATCGTACTGGCTCACTAAACTTGCGCCATCAGCTTGGCAATAAATCGGTGAAAAATCTGAAATCTTGCCCGGTGAAATCAATACACCACCGGCATGCATACCCACGTTGCGGGTTAAGCCTTCTAACCTAAGCGCCAGCTCTAATAGCTCACGTACTTCATCTTCATTTTCGCGACGCTCTGCCAGCTGTGGCTCTTTTTCCAGCGCATCTGACAGGGTAATGCCCAGCTCCAGCGGAATCAGTTTGGCAATGCCATCGACAAAATTAAACGGCAAATCCAGCACCCGACCTACATCGCGAATCACGGCCTTTGCCGCCATGGTACCGAAGGTGGCAATCTGCGACACCGCATCAATGCCGTATTTCTGCTTCACGTAATCAATAACGCGGTCGCGCCCTTCCTGACAAAAGTCAATGTCAAAGTCAGGCATGGAGACGCGATCTGGGTTTAAGAAACGCTCAAACAGCAGGTTGTATTCCAATGGATCAAGGTCGGTAATGCCTAAGCTATACGCCACTACAGAACCGGCACCGGAGCCACGACCTGGCCCTACCGGCACGCCATTATTTTTTGCCCAGTTGATAAAGTCAGCCACGATTAAAAAGTAACCGGCAAACCCCATCTGGTTAATGACGTTGGTTTCAAAGTCTAAACGCGCGTCATATTCCGGCTGTTTGGCAGCACGTTTTTCTTGATCCGGATATAACACTTCTAATCGTTTAACTAGGCCACGTTTGGCTTCACTGATCAGATAGTCGTTTAGGCTCTCACCGTTTGGCGTAGGAAAGTTGGGCAAATAATTTTTACCCAGCGTTAAACTCAAATTACAGCGCTTGGCAATTTCCACACTATTTGCCAATGCTTCTGGCATGTCGGCAAACAACGTGCCGATTTCAGCCTGTGTTTTAAAATACTGCTCGGTAGTGAAATTTTTCGGACGCCGTGTATCTGCCAGCACATAACCTTCAGCAATACAGGTACGTGCCTCATGCGCGCGGTAATCATCCGGCGTGGTGAACTGTATCGGGTGCGTTGCTACTACTGGCAAACTAAGCTGTGAAGCAACACTGCGCACAGCTTGAATATACTGCTCCTCGAGATTTTTGTGAGCACCTATAGCCACACGCTGCACTTCAAGGTAATAGCGGTCAGGAAATAAATGGCTCCACTCGCGCGCCAACTTGAGTGCAGTTTCAATATTACCCTGCACGCAAGCTTGGCCTACATCGCCCGCCATCGCACCTGATAACATCAGCAAGCCATCAGTACCAGCCTCTGCAAACCACTCACGTTTAAATTCGGCGCGGCCACGATATTGATTAGAAAGATACGCACGACTTAATAACTGACACAGCAGCAAATAACCTGCATGGTTCTGGCACAGCAACAAAGCGCGCGATGGCTGCTCACGATTTGCTGAGTTTTCCAGCCAGATATCACAACCGATAATAGGCTTGAGACCTTTACCGCGCGACGCTTTATAAAATTTAATAGCCCCAAACAGATTGTTTAGATCAGTCAGTGCGATAGCCGGCATCTGGTCTTGGGCTGCATGCTTGACATAGTCATCAATGCGCACAATGCCATCCACAATCGAGTACTCACTATGGCAACGCAAGTGTACAAAACTGGGGGCTAAATTTGAGGTTGAACTGGTGTCTGACATAAGGTGAATTTTACCTTATTTGTGTCGGCATTTTCAGCTTGATTTGAGTGCATTTTTCAGAGATTGTGATTAGTAACATGCAATTGAATTACAAGGCTAATCTCTCGCTGCAAACTAAAAGAGCGCCATTAGGCGCTATTTTAAATTACAAAATTACTATTATTTTTTAATGAGCGCCCTTACCTGCTCAATCAACTCGTCATCTTGCACTGGCTTACCCAAGAAGGCATTGACGCCTATCTCTTTAGCCACGTTACGATGCTTGTCTGCGGTACGCGAGCTAATCACCACTAGCGGAGTATTGGCAGTGGCTGGATTATCGCGCACAAAGCGTGAGAACTCGAAGCCATCCATGCGTGGCATTTCGATATCAGTAAGAATAATATCTGGCGTAATTTCTTGTAGTAGCTGAATGGCATCCACGCCATCATTTGCCGTAACCACTTCATAGTCTTCACGCTCCAACACGCGCGACAGTACTTTACGCATTGTTAGAGAGTCATCAACGACTAAAACTATTTTTCTTACATCTTCGATCACCGGCGTTTCAACAGTCGCTCTGATAGCGCCTGCTGCAAGTAACTCGCGATTTGCTAATTGCACCGCGTTAATGACCAATACAATCGCTCCGTCACCCAGTACTGAAGCGCCTATCATGCCCGGCACATAAGACAACTGGGTACCCATAGGCTTCATTACCACCTCTTGGTTGCCAATTACTTCATCTACATGCAAGGCTGTTCTGTACGCACCACTACGCATTAATATCACTGGCGTATAAATGTGCGATTGTGGAATGTAGTCGTTTTCACCTACGAGTTTAGATAAGAAATGCAGCGGATATTCACGCCCTGCCCAGTCTACTTTTCCTGCTTGATAAGCGCTCTCAAGCACACTAGGTTTAAGTTTTTGCACTTGCTCAATCATCACGGTAGGAATCGCAAATACTTTATGACCAGCGCGCACTAGCACCACTTGCGCAACAGATAATGTTACCGGCAGGTAAATATTGAACATGGCGCCAGCGCCAACCACGTTGTTCACATCGATACGACCGCCCAATGCGGCAATGTCACTGCGCACTGCATCGAGACCTACGCCACGTCCGGCAATTTGTGAAATCGCATCTGCAGTTGAGAAGCCAGGCTCAAAAATAATCGACATCAGCGCTTGCTCAGTGATTTCCTGATCTGCAACCAGCATGCCTTTTTCTATGGCTTTTTGTTTTACTTTGGCTAAATTAACGCCTGCACCGTCATCCGTAATCACCAAGGTAATCTCGTCGTTTTCCAGATTCACTCTGAGATTAATATGGCCGACTTCGGTTTTGCCCGCTTTAAGGCGCTGCTCGGTTGATTCCAAACCATGGGCTACTGCATTGCGTAATAAATGCTCTAGCGGAGCGCCCAGTTTATCTAGCACGCCGCGGTCAAGCTCAATGCCTTCACCATCAATGCGCATTTCAACTTGTTTATTCAGCTCTCTGGCAGTTTGGCGCACAATGCGTTGCAAACGTTCTGATATGGTTGCAAACGGCAACATACGCACGCGCATTAAGCCTTGTTGCAACTCACGGTTCATACGGTTTTGTTGTTGCAGTGCCGCATCAGTTTGATCAAGGTTCAACAATAGCGTGTGCTGAATGGTGGAAACGTCGTTTACGCTTTCCGCCATCATACGGGTCAGCTCTTGCAGGCGCGTAAAACGGTCAAATTCCAATGGGTCAAACGCTTCATTAGCTTCTTGCAGCAAGTTCATACGAGATTGCAACTGCGTCTCGGCCTCAATCTCCAGCTCACGCAGATAAGCACGTAGTCTGCTAATACTGTCAGTCAAATCTAGTGATGACTGCTTAAAATCTTGCATCTCTCTGTCCATACGAGAGCGCATAATCGAAACCTCACCAGCTTCGTTAATCAGCCTATCCAGCACATCGGCACGCATACGCAAAAATTGCGATTTACGTTCTGCTCTGCGCGCAGGTGCAACCACTGCTTCACCGGTTGCGTCTGTGGCAACGACAGCGCCTTTAGCGCCAGCCACTTGCTCCAGCATGAAACTGATTTGGTCGAACTCCAAAAACATGGTGTCAAAATCTTGGTTGGTGACTTTGTGGTTGAGTGCACGAATCACGTAGTCTTCCATGCCATGCACGCTGTCACCGATACCAGCCAAACCCGCCATACGTGCGCTGCCTTTAAGCGTATGTAACACGCGTTGCAGCGAGTCCACATACTCAGCATCTTGCGGGTTACCGCGCCAGCCGCGCAAATCTTTACCAATCTGCGGCACAAGCTCACGTGCCTCTTCCAAGAACAAGGCCAACAACTCTTCGTTCACCACGTTATCTTTACGAAGTGCCACTTGCTCAGCCGCGATGCTGGCTTGCTCAACTTTCGACTCTGGCACTTTCGGTTCAGGCGCTTTAACTGCCTCAGCCTCGATGGCTTGCAACACAGGTGGCTCAATTGCTTGTTGTGGTTCAACCTTAATAACAGGTGGCACGATAGCTGCCCCAACTTTTTTCTGGTCGCTGACACCTTTAGTAACCACTACTTTAATACTTGGTTTTTTGGTCGCTTGCGCAGTTTTCTCAGCTTCAATCACCGCGGCTTCAGCCTGCACGGTCGCTGCCGCCTGCATAGCGGCAGTAGATTCAGCAAGTGCTGCAATGAAGGCACGCGTAGTTTTAGGCTCGTTCAGTGCTTTTACACTTTCCAAACCTTCGGCCAGCGCTTTCACCACATTTCCATACAGCGCAATGTGCTGCGCTGTCCAACTGCCAGCGTGCTCATCCAACCAATGCTCTAGTGCACGCGCCAGATCGCCTATCGGTTTAAAGCCAGCAGTAAGTGCGTTGCTACCAAGTGTATGTGCTGCGCGATAACTAGCGCTTGAGTCTTTGGCAATTGAATCTTGCGCATCCAATAAAGTTTTAAGGTGCTGCTCGGCTTCAGCCAGAAAAATCTCAAAAAATGCTTTACTCAGCTTACGCGTGCCACCAATTAACACTTCTTCTTTTTGTGGTTTTGCTTTGCTAGCTTGGGCTTGCTCTAGCTCGCTTAATAGTTGTTTTGATTGTTGTTCATAAGGTGCTGCATTTAAAGACACACGATCTTTTTCAAATAGCTCGGCTACCCAAGATGCAAAATCAGCAGTGACTTTTTCAATAAATGACAAGATCGCTGACGTTGCAAATACTTTACGTTCCAACATCTGATTGAGTAAGCTCTCAACCGACCAAGCTACTTCGCCCATCGCCAACAAACCTACAGTGCGACCGCTACCTTTGAGCGTGTGATAACCACGGCGCACTTCATTAATTGCCTCGCTATCCGTCGCATTCACACGCAGTGCTTGCAGGTTTTGTGCCAAGCCAGCTAACACTTCTTCAGCCTCAGTGAGGAATATGTCTTGCAATTCTGGGTCTAGCGCACGGTCAACACTAAGGCCGTCTGCATCCGTCGCGGCAATATCATCAAGCGTGGATAGAAAACTAGGAATAGACGACGAATCGTCTTGATAAGCCTGAAACGCCATCATAGTTTCAGCTGGTTCAGCCTCTTCTATTACAGGTGCTGGTGAGACTATTTCTGACAAACTGCCATCGGCAGTAGTCATAGCACTCACGTCAAGCTGCACTTCATCTGCACCTTGCTGCATGCGTTTAAGCGCATCGGCTAGCGCTTGCTCTGATTCAGCACGCACATTGGGCAGCTCTTCTGCATACAAGCCCAACATACTCAAGCTTTCAGCAACTAACTCAAAACTTTGTTTATAGGTTTCACCCAGCGCATCATGTGTAGTGTCGTTTTTAAAGAGATCTACAAACAAAGCACTGATGGCTGCAATGTGCTTAGGCGTTGCCATATCGAGCATTTCAAATGCTGCCACCACTTGTTGTAATGGCTTAGCTGCATCATCCAATACTGCACGATTGGCAGGATTTCTAAAGAAGGTATCCAATGCGCTTTCAACTTGCGCCAATTCATCAATAATTTGTTTAGCAACTGCGTTCACCACGCTGGCATCGAGCTTACTGCTGGCGAAATCGTCCAACGCAGGCATTAATTCCACGCCGTCAATCAAGGCTTGCAAGCGCTCGGCTTGGGTGGCCACTTTTTGCTTGGTTTCGGCATCTAAGTGTTGATAATGCGCACAGCAATGCTCAAGCAAATTCAGTGCTGCAGCGAGTTCAATAAACGAAGTATCGTTTAATTTGGCAGCATCTGACTGTAAGGTCTTGGCAGCCTGTGCGCTAATTTGCACGAGTTTGACTAAGTTTTGATTAGAAACATTTTGTTGCGCGGCTTGTGCCATCACCTCAAATTTATTTACAAAACTGCTTAAATCATCTGCCGAGGCAGTAGTGCTGGCAATGCTGATATTTGACCAAAGGTCTTTTAGCGCTGGCAGGTCGGCAATAAACTGCGCCAAAGCTGCGCGCTCGCTTGCTGTTGATAATGCAGTCTCGTTACCTGATAAATTATCATTAGGTAAGGCATCGTCTAAATCAAATACATCTTTAACCCGTGCAATTAAATCAGTGACACGATCACTGATAGCAACGTAGTAAAGCAACTCTCGCAACAGTTGCGAAGGTGCTTTTGCATCGCCAAGTGCTAAGTTACCTAGCTGGCGGTCTAGCTTGCGGCATAGTTTTTTTGCACCTAAGTGATCTGATACTTTGGCTTGTGCCAGGCTATCGGCAAAGGCACTGGCAGTCCACCATAAGGTGCGTGGCGCATTTTTAACCTGTACTTGTTGCACTTGGCTAATCGCGTCGCGCATTTGTAGAAGTGCATCAGCATTTTTTGTGCGCAACCATTCCAGCAAGGCTTTTTGAAATAGTGCTCTTTGTTCTGAAACGAAAATCGGTATCGCAGATTCTTCAATCGGGTTTTTAGGCAAATCCTTAGGCGCACTATGATCGGTATCAGGGAAGAATAATTCGCTCTCGTCCAGCGTTTCGCCCTGTGCTTCAACGATTGGTTTTAAGGTGCTAAACAATTTAATAGGCGTGTCTGGCATGCCGTTGAGCAAATCTTGTAGATACTGCGTCAAGGTTTCAACGGCTGTGATGAGATCAGTCATGACCTGTTCGGTGGCAGGTGTCAGCTGCTGCGATATTTTGTTGGTGAGTTTCTCAATCTCGGCGCAGTAACGTTTGCAGCCTTCCAAACCCACCATGTCTAACGCACCGTTGACTTGATATAGATGTGCCAAGTCAAATCTTAAGGCCGGGAACTCGGCAAGATTCTGTTTTACCGTATTAAAACTGGTTAAAACCTTTTTAAGCGACTGATCGATTTCATCTTTAACCCAGGACAATGGGCCAGTGTCAAATGCTTCAGGCATTCCTTACTCCCATTTTTGTATACGATTTTTTCATGGAGTTTTATTCATTTCACGTTACAAACTGTAGTTACACTATCCTATAGTGACCAACTGTATAACTGTGCCATCGTCTAGTATTAAAGTTTAAATCCAGCCACTGAATCACGTAACTCTTCCGCCAAGGCGTTGAGCTGACCTACTGATTCCGCAGTCAACTTGGTACCCTGTGTGGTTTGCGTGGTAATTTCCTGAATCATCTGCATGTTGTTTGCCACCGTTTTGGCAGAATCCGTTTGCGCATTGGTCGCGGCAGAAATCGATTGAATCAATTGCGCCAAGTTGGTAGTAACCGATTCAATTTCGTTCAGTGCCTGACCCGCCGCATCCGCAACGCGCGCACCCTCAACCACACCCTCGGTACTCTTCTCCATCGCGGCTACCGCGCCGTGGGTATCGGTCTGAATCGTTTTCACAATCGCACTAATCTGTTTGGTCGCCTCAGATGAACGTTCCGCTAGACGCTGAACCTCCTCCGCAACCACAGTAAAGCCTCGACCTGCTTCACCCGCAGATGCCGCCTGAATCGCCGCGTTCAACGCCAGAATGTTGGTTTGTTCGGTAATGTCTGAAATCAGCTCCACGATCTCACTAATTTCTTGTGAGCTTTCACCCAAGCGTTTGATACGTTTTGAAGTTTCCTGAATCTGGGTACGAATCTCGTTCATCCCGGAAATCGTGTTTTGTACCGCTTGTGAACCTTGCACCGCAGCTTCTAGTGAGCGCTGCGCAACCTGAGACGCCTGCGCCGCGTTGGTAGACACTTGCAGAATAGAACGCGTCATGTCGTTTACCGCGTCTGTCGTTTGAATAATCTGCGCTGATTGCGTTTCAGCAGCGTTCAACAATTGTTCAGAAGTGTCTTGCGCAACTGAGGTTGCAGACGTCACCTGCTCCGTCGCATGGTTAATCTCAGTAACCAGATCTCGCAAGCTATCAATGGTGTAGTTAATAGAGTCAGCAATTGCGCCGGTAATATTGTCGCGCACTTCCGCTTTTACCGTTAAGTCACCATCCGCCAAGTCACCCATCTCATCTAGCAACTGCAAAACCGCTTCTTGGTTATCTTGACCTTCTTGCGCAAGCTGGTTGGTCAGAACCACTGATTGCTCAGTTTGTTTTTTACCATAAAAGAACATCAGGAACACCAACACAAAACCCAACACCACCAAGCCTAACAACACGAACTGAATAAAACGCGTTTGTGTTTCAACCAGTGCATTGTTTTCTTTTTGAATCGCTTGCGTAAACGCGTTACCTGCCTGTTTGCTGGCCTCAAACGCTGCGGTTAATTCTAGCAGCGGTGCTGAAGCAGCAACCGTACCCAGTGGCAAAGCTGGAATATAACGTTTATTCGCCACTTCAAAAAAGCTAGAACCCGCTTGAATAACAGACTCTAGTGAAGCTTCCAGTTTTGGGTTATCCAAAGTTTTGCGCCAGTATTCTGAACGCTCTTTAAACAACGCTTCACTTTTTGCCGCGTTCTCTAACGCCTTGTCACGTTTTAAGTTATTAAAGTTGGTAGAAGCAACGTAAGCCTCGTTGTATGACGCAAACGCATCCAAGGGGAACATGGGCGGTGGATTGGTATCTGCAGTCAGATTTTGGTATTCGTTCAAAGTGTTTGAAATCGGACCGTTAACACGCACCTGATTAATAACCCAAAAACTTAGCAGCGCGAATAAGATAAACGCAACGATCTGCAAGCCTAACTGACGATAACCTGCGGTCAGCGAGTCGGTACTTGCAGCACTTTTTTTACCGGAAAATTTACTTTTTAAATTTTCAAATAAGCCACCCACTGCAGCACTCAGTTGTGATGGCAGACCTTTAACAGCCGCTAGATTTAATGCCATATTGAACCCCAATTCCAAGATTTATTTTACTAACGCCACTACTTCAACATTTCGGCCGACTTAATCATTGTACTTTTACGCGTCGACCGCACTCACTCAAAAACTTACACAATCTTTTATTTAACACTCACTTAATTGGCTGAATAAAATTCTTATCCTGCACCAAACTCTCTGTATCTAACTCCAGCCATTGATTTTTTTCATCATCCACTAGCTTCTGCTTGGCAAAATACTTTTGACTATCTTCATCTAAGGTTTCGATTTGCATCTCTTGCAAACTACGCAAACCTAACAAACCATCTACCAACAAGGCTACTTGCGAGGTGGTGTCGGTACTTAATAACAAAATACGGTTATGCACGGATTTGTGTGTAGGCGGCATTTCTAAAAACTGCGCCAAATCACTGACGTTATATAAATTGCCGCGCACGTTAGTGGTGCCTAAAAACCATGACTTGGTGAGCGGCACCGCCACAATTGGTGGCACAGGCAACACCTCACGCACTTCGTTTAAACGCACTAAATATTTCTTTGAGCCCACCACCACGCCTAACCGTGAAGATGACTCCACACCTACCTGATTGGCAGCATCTTTGAGCTTGGCAAGAATCGCTTCTTGAAACTCACGCAGATTGGATGATTTAGCCACTGGTTTAACCTATTCAATAGAGATGATTAGTAATAAGTACGCTCGCTGACTTACTCTAAAGTTTTAATCAGTGCCAATAAATCTGAGCCAACCACTGGCTTAGTTACGCATGCTTTTGCGCCCATTTTTAATGCCCAAGCCAAATCAGTAGCTTGTGACTTACCAGTACACAAAATTACCGGAATATGTGCTGTTTTAGCATCTTTGGTGAGGGTACGTGTTACTTGAAATCCGGTTAATCCTGGCATCACCACATCACACAACACTAAATCTGGATTCATTTCAGCGGCCTTCACCAAGCACTCTTCGCCACTTTCCGCACCAATCACGGAATAGCCCGAGGTCTCAAGTAGCTCGGTTAAAAAGAATCGATCTGTTGCAGAATCATCGACTACTAAAATAGTTTGTATTGCCATGCTTAATCCTCTTCTTCATTATTTCTAGAAAGTGCGCCATACACCTGCACAGCGTCTAACAGCGTTTCTTGTGTAAAAGGTTTGGTGAGATACTGATCCGAGCCGACCATGCGACCGCGCGCGCGGTCAAATAAACCATCTTTACTAGATAGCATAATGACTGGGGTGGTTTTGTAGCGAGCGTTTCTTTTAATGAGTGAACAAGTCTGATAACCATCTAGCCTGGGCATCATAATATCTACGAAAATTAAATCCGGTTGTTCGTTGGATATTTTGGCTAGCGCATCAAAGCCGTCTTCAGCGAGAATTACTTGGCAACCTGAAGCTTTAAGAAAGATTTCAGCACTACGACGTATTTGGTCGTCGGCGTCGCTGCAGGTGACGGGGGACTTCGGTGCAACCGCCACGATCCGCGCATGGTGGTCGAAGGCGGCCAGCACGTTTTCAGCGGTCAAT
>NCHI01000010.1 GCA_002281815.1 Methylotenera sp. 24-45-7 | reverse complement strand
GCTGCAATTTCACGCAAGGCAATCACGGTGGATTTGTCACGTGAATTTTGCACATTAACTAATGGTTCAGAACCATTGGGCAATTGACGTGCGCGATAAGCAGCAACTAATGTCAGCTCAAAGCGGTTAGGGATTTTTTCCAAGCAATCATCTACAGTAATACGTGCCATGTTGATATTTCCTTATTAGTTAACGCTTAATGCATTGTGATTTACACGCTGTCATTAAGTTAAAGTGTCGATTAGTACAGCGTAGCGCTGTAACTGTTTGGCTGCTATTAGCCGACGTGAGCGAATCACTGCACGAATATCCTGCAGCGCTTCTTCAAAGTAATGGTTGATTGTAACATAATCAAACTCGCCTACGTGGCTCATTTCTTCACGCGCAGCGGCGACGCGGCGCGCTATAGTGTCATGGCTATCTTGGCCTCTGCTATTGAGTCGCTGCTCTAGCGTTTCTATCGAAGGCGGCAACACAAATATGCTAATTGCATCTGGGTATAAACGACGTACTTGTTGCGCACCCTGCCAGTCTATTTCCAGAATCACATCATGGCCATCTTTTAAAGGCGCATCCACCGCACATTGCGAAGTACCATAACGCGCACCATGCACATGCGCGCTCTCTAAAAATTGCGCTTCGCCCAACATTAGAATAAAAGTGGCTTCATCGACAAAGTGGTAATCCACGCCGTTCTGCTCACCAGGTCTGGGCTGGCGCGTGGTATGCGAGATAGAAAGTTTCAGGTTAGCATCATCTGCCAACAACGCCTTGATTAAACTGGTCTTACCAGCGCCTGAAGGGGCTGAAATAATAAAAAGATTTCCTGAAGTCATCATGCATCCATTCCATTGATCACAATCCCAATACTAGATTTAGCACCAGACTTGCCGAGTTACTTTGAATAAAGTGCTATTTTAAAGCAGTCGCCCGCAGAGTTAAATAAGCAGCGGTGATTTTATGCCTTACTCCACGTTTTGAATTTGCTCGCGCATTTGCTCAATCAGCACTTTTAATTCCATCGACACCTGTGTGGTATGCACAGATACTGATTTAGAGCCCAGTGTATTGGCTTCACGGTTAAGCTCCTGCATTAAAAAGTCTAAACGCTTGCCTGCCGGTGCACTGCTGTTCAAAATTCTTTTTACTTCGGATACATGCGTGCTCAATCTGCCCAGCTCCTCATCGACATCAATACGCTGCGCAAACAACACCAGCTCTTGCGCGATGCGCTCTTGATCGATGGTTTTAATAGTTTCTTGTAATTTCTGCTCTAGCCTTGCCTGATAATCCTGATGCAGTTGTGGCAACAAGGGCTTCACTTTCATCACCAAAGCTTCAATTTGCGTCAACCTATCCAAAATCAGCGCTTTTAGCTTTTCACCCTCACGCGCACGTGAGGCGTTGAGGTCTTGCAAACCCAGTAGCAGCATGCCTTTAATATCTTCTGCTAATGACTCTGGATTCAGTGCCTCATGCTGCACCACCCCTGGCCAACGCAAGATATCTGCCACAGTTAAAGCCGTGCTTTGCGGAAAAACCGCCAAGGCTTTAGTTTGCATTTGCGCCAGTTGCTGCAACACATTTTCATCTAATTGTGGTGCCTGACCAGCTTGGGCGCGCTGCACTAAATTGAGCTTACACTCGACTTTGCCACGACTTAATTGACCGCCGATCAACTCTCGCATCAATGGCTCAAAACTTTTCAGGCTATCGTCTAGTTTAAAATGCAAATCCAGATAACGGCTATTGACTGCACGTAGTTCCAGCAATAGCGTGGCATTAGCCAAAGGTTGCTCTAAGGCAGCAAAGCCCGTCATACTAAAAGTCATGGATTATTCCTGATGAGTTAATTATTAGCACATATTTTGCGCGATATTTTAATGACGACTAAGCCAGTTTTATTAACAATGTTGATGATGCTAATCAATAACAAAACTTTAATTACAGTCCATTACGCGTTATATTGCATGCTACGATTAAAGATTAATTGCGCGCATCGCGCATAAAATTACAGATAAAGTTAGATTATAGTCAGAAGCCATTCATTAAAGTGTCCAACCCCAAAAATTTAGCATTGCCTACCGGCTATAAGTTGCAAGATTACGAGATTAAAAAAGTCTTGAGTTCGGGCGGCTTTAGCTTTGTGTATCTGGCACACGACAAAGACAAAAACTTTGTTGCTATTAAAGAGTATCTGCCTTCTTCTATCGCCTTGCGTGCTGAAAATGCTACCGTACTGCCAAACGACGACGATGTGGCGATGTTTAGACATGGCCTGAAAAGCTTTTTTGACGAAGGATTAGCGCTCGCCAAAATCGAACATAAAAATATTGTGCGCGTGGTTAATTTTTTCCGCGCCAATGAAACCGTGTACATGGTCATGCAATATGAGCGTGGCAAATCTTTGCAAGCTTATATTCTTGAACAGACTGATTACGTGTCTGAAAACTTTATCCGTCGCGTATTCGCTGAGCTATCAAACGGCTTACGTGAAGTGCATACGCAAAAACTGCTGCATTTGGATATTAAACCCGCCAATATCTACATACGATTAGATGGTTCACCGGTGTTGCTAGACTTTGGCTCTTCGCGTCAGACATTGAATGAAAATCCGTCCAAGATATCTCCCAGCTATACGCCCGGATTTGCCTCTCCTGAACAGTATTACGACCGAACATTACTCGGGCCATGGAGCGATATTTACAGCATAGGCGCCACTATGTATTCCTGCCTGACCAGAACTTCCCCCGCTTCTGCGGATCAACGTACTAAGAAGGACTTATTGATTCCTGCTGTTAAAATAGGCAAAGATCGTTATTCGCATGATTTATTAGCAATCATCGACAATTGCTTAGAGCTTGACTACTTAAAACGCCCGCAAAGTGTTTTTTCTTTGCAAAAAACCTTGCTTGAAAATACGCATTTACCTAAACAAAAACTTGGCTTAGTAGATAAATTCGTCAGTGCATTTAGCAAGCCCAACAAACCGAACCACTAACCAGCACTCATGAAATTTACCATTTTTCAAAACAGCCGCCAGGGTCCGCGTCCTTACAATCAAGACCGTCTCGCCTATTCATATAGTAAGGACTCACTATTGCTGGTAATCGCTGACGGCATGGGTGGGCATCGCCATGGTGAAGTTGCTGCACAACTCGCAGTTACTACGATGACTGACGCTTTCCAGCGTATGGCAACGCCTGCTTTGGCTAATCCGGCTAAGTTTCTAATTTCGCAAATCGAGCTTATCCATAAATTGATTGCACAAGTGACAGAGCAACAAGAAATGCTAGAAGCGCCGCGCACCACGATTGTGGTAGCCGTAGTGCAACGCGGCATGCTCTATTGTGCGCATGTGGGTGATTCGCGGCTATATCATTTCCGCGATGGTCATTTGCTCTACCGCACTGAAGATCACTCGATAGTGCAATCGCTTTACAATAAGGGCATGATTAACAAAGATGAGATGCAACATCACCCCTATCGGCATAAAATATTCAGTTGTTTGGGTGGTGATGTACCGCCTAAAATCGAATTAGCTGAACGTCAAGAACTGGTGGAAGGCGATACGGTTTTATTATGTACCGATGGGCTATGGGGCGCAGTTACCGATGAACAAATTAAGCACGCCCTACTAGGCTCTTCTATCAGCGAAAATGTCAGCGGCTTGCTTGACGCAGCTGAAGCTGCAAGTGTGGAGCAAGGTGACAACATGAGTGCAATAGGCTTGCAGTGGGGTAACCGCCTACATAGTCAGTTAGCTGTTTCAACTATTCAATTGCCTACAGGTTTTTCAACGACGATTATGAATCCAAGTACGCGCTCAGATATTGATTTGAACGACCCCTTATTGCAAGACGATCTAAGCGATGACGACATTGAAAGAACTATCGCCGAAATTCAAGTCGCCCTACAAAAAACCAAACGTAATAAATAAACATCTAGTCAGGATATCAACCATGCAATCCAACAATACCGCCATTAGCCGTCCCAGCTTGCGCAAATCTGATCAATTACGTGATGTGGAAATTATCCGCCACTACACCAAGCACGCTGAAGGCTCGGTATTAATTAAGTTCGGCGATACACATGTGCTATGCACCGCCAGTGTGGAGGAAAAAGTACCCGGGTTTTTAAAGGGCAAAGGTCAAGGTTGGGTAACGGCTGAATATGGCATGCTACCGCGCTCTACCGGCAGCCGCATGGATAGAGAGGCGGCAAAAGGCAAGCAGTCTGGCCGTACCCAAGAGATTCAACGTTTAATTGGCCGCTCATTGCGCGCCATTATTGATTTAGAAAAACTTGGCGAACGCAGCATACAGATTGATTGTGACGTGATTCAAGCCGATGGTGGCACCCGCACGGCAAGTATCACTGGTGCTTATGTTGCTTTGCAGGACGCTATCTCTAGTCTTCTGAAAAGCGGTAAAATTAGCGAATCGCCACTCATCGATTCTGTGGCAGCAATTTCAGTGGGTGTGCATCAAGGCAATGCGGTGTTGGATTTAGACTACATTGAAGACTCAGACTGTGACACCGACATGAATGTTGTAATGACGGGTAGTGGCGGTTTTGTAGAAATCCAAGGTACCGCAGAAGGTGTTGCTTTCTCTCGCGATGATATGAATGCAATGTTGGATTTAGCTGCACATGGGATTAAGCAATTAATCGACAAGCAAAAAGAGGTATTAAGTGTTTAAAAAATTAGTCATTGCCAGTGGCAACAAAGGCAAATTGCGTGAAATTCAACATGTGCTTAGCGCTTTGGATATCAAAACGGTTCCGCAGTCAGAATTTAATGTGCCGGAATGTGAAGAGCCGTTTTGTACATTTATTGAAAATGCGCTGGCGAAAGCGCGCCATGCCAGTAAGCTTACTGGCTTGCCTGCGCTGGCTGATGACTCCGGATTATGTGTCGATGGTTTAAATGGCGCTCCAGGGGTGATATCCGCACGCTATGCTGGTAAAAATGCGGCTAACAGCCTGCTTACGCAAGATGAGCGCAACAATGACAAACTTTTGCAAGAAATGAGCAAAGTTTCCAATCGTCAGGCACATTTTTATTGTGTCATGGTGTTAGTGCGGCATGAGCATGATCCAGAGCCTGTCATCGCCGAGGGCAGTTGGCATGGTGTGATTTTGCGTGAATATCGCGGCACTGACGGATTTGGCTATGACCCTTTATTTTTAGATGACAAAACCGGTAAGACCGTCGCCGAGCTGCCGCTGGACATCAAAAGTCGTATCAGCCACCGCGGCCACGCCATGGCTAAATTGCTACAAAAATTGGAAAGACTAAGCCATGAGCAGTAAATGGCCTAAATGGTTACGCGACGATAATAGCGTAGTGTCTTGTACTGAAAAAGTTAAGGTAATGACCGAAAACTTTGACGAGATTAAGCAAATTGCCCAAGACGCACTCGAAGATGGTTTGTTGATGGAAGTTTCCGAACAGCAAATGCGCGATGCACTACATCAATTGGTAGACTCACTGGTTAACCCTTACAAAAAGTGAATGCTGTTTAAAAAGGTATTTGCATATCAAAAAAATCATCGAAATTAAAGCAGCGTCTAATTTTAACGCTGCGCCAATTAACACCATAGCCCCGCTTGCTGGTGCTAATACGCTATCTGGCCTTAGCAATTCACCGCCGTTATCGCTGTATATTCACATCCCATGGTGCGTGAAAAAATGTCCGTATTGCGATTTTAACTCGCACGAAAGTCGCTTTAAAAATGGTGAGATTCCTGAAGCGGCCTATGTAGATGCATTAATTGCCGATCTAGAATTAGCCACGCCAAAAGTCTGGGGCAGAAAAATCAAAAGCATATTTTTTGGCGGTGGTACGCCTAGCTTATTTTCCGCTGCCTCGATAGACCGAATTTTAAGCCAAGTGCGAGCGCTTACTCCGCTTGAATATGATGCTGAGATTACGCTTGAAGCAAACCCGGGTACTGTAGATAGTGCCCATTTTTCTGGCTACAAAGATGCTGGTGTTAATCGTCTATCATTAGGTATTCAAAGTTTTAATGCAGATTATCTCAAAGCGCTTGGACGCATTCATGACGACAAGCAGGCCTATGCTGCTGCTGAATTAGCGCTGAAAACTTTTGAGCGCGTGAATTTAGACATTATGTATGCGTTGCCAGACCAAAGCTTAGAACATGCGCTTGAAGATGCGAGACAGGCGATTGCACTTGGCGCTGACCACTTGTCGTTTTATCACCTGACGCTGGAACCCAATACCCCGTTTCACCACACCCCACCAAGCCTGCCAGATGACGATACTAGTAGCGATATGCAAATTGCCATTGAAGATTTGCTGGCAGCAAACGGCTATGAACATTATGAAACCTCTGCCTTTGCTAAACCCGGTAAGCAGGCAAGACACAATCTTAATTATTGGCAATTTGGTGACTACTTGGGTATTGGTGCGGGTGCGCATAGCAAGCTGAGTTATCACGACAAAATCACCCGTGAAAGCAGAACTAAGCATCCCAAAGCTTATATGGATCAAGTGGCGCTTGGTCAAAATGTAGAGCGTGTTTGGGAAATTGAGCGCGAGGATTTGGGCTTTGAATTCATGATGAATGCATTGCGACTGATTGATGGCGTGCCGCTACATTTGTTTCAGCAGCGTACCGGCTTAGATTTAGCTACGCTGGATGTTGCAATTAAAAAAGCGCAACACAAAGGCTTATTGTCTGTGACGCAAAGTCACATATTACCCACGCCGCTGGGTCAGCGCTTTCTTAACGAATTACTGGAAATATTCCTCACCTAGTTTATTGCATTAAGTTTGCTCCGTCATTGAGCACTGCATCATCGGCTATCAGCGCCGCTTATGCTTAGCAACGCCTCCTGTTCATCACATTTAATCCAAAGATTTAAGCTAATTCTTATTTATTGCTTTACTTATCAAATAAGAATCATTATCATTTGCATTTATGAGTGATACATTTAATATCAAGTCAGTTCAAGTTGATGGTGACAACAAAGTCACTGCGCGCACGCATGCCCTAAACAAAGTGCGCCAAATAACAAGTGCTGAGCTATTTTCTGGTGGTAAAGAACTAGTGATTGAGCATGCAAATGAGCGTTATGTGCTGCGCCATACCAATCAAGGTAAATTAATTTTAACTAAATAAAGGATGCGCAATATGAACCCCATCAGCCTATCCGCTTCTATGCCAAACATTCAGTTGGTAGTGAATAACGCTTCGGTCAAGTTTGAATCGTTAAAATCTATTGCCATCAGCGCACCTGCACCCGCTAAAAATGTACAGAAAAATACGGCTTTTCTACCTGCTGTATTACTGTCTGTTGTTTTGCATTTGCTGATGGCTTTAGTGCTGTTTCAAAAAAATCCGACATATACGCCAGCAAGCACTAGCCTGCCGATGATGGTCAGCTTTGTGCATGAAAACAAAGCGCAAACGCCCATTGAAACACCACCGACTGAAATTCAGCCAACACCTCTACAACCACCGGTAAAACCAACAGCACAGTTAAAACAAAAAATCGTAGCGAATACATCAGAAAAAGCTGCTGTACTTGCCACAGAACAAAGCGCTGAATTAAAAGAAACCGCTGATTTACTGCCTGTGCAGAATGTTGCGCAGCAGGTTGCTGAGCCCACAGAAGTCGCAGCACCAAATCCAGCCACGCCGAGCGCAGCGCCAGTTAAAGCTAAGCCGGTTTATATCGCCCCCAGTTTTGGCGCGGATTACCTGCATAACCCTATTCCGGAATATCCAAGCATGGCACGCCGTAAAGGTGAGCAAGGTCGGGTGTTACTGAAAGTGCTAGTCACACTTAATGGCGACGCCGGAAACGTCACTTTAGAAAAAAGTAGCGGCTCTAGCTATTTAGATGAAGCTGCCATTAATGCTGTAAAAAACTGGAAGTTCATTCCAGCGCGCAGCAACAACGAGGCAGTGAGTGGCTTTGTAACGGTGCCGATTAGTTTCTCACTCGAAAGTTAAGCAATTTTTAGAAAAGTATTTAAGGAAATAATGCATGAACAGTTTTAGCAGCATTGAGTTTATTTTAGCAGGCGGCGCAATATCAATTATTGTCGCGCTGATATTGCTTGTGATGTCAGTATTAAGTTGGTATTTCATGATTGCGCGCGCTTACCGTATTTATCAAAGCAATCGACAAATTTCCAGTTATATCCAGCAATTCTGGAATACTGAAAACTTGGAAAAAGCAGCAGCGATTGAAGATCTATCAGGCTTAGCGGCGATTACCAAACGCGCTATCGCTGCCAACCATCATTATCAGCAGCTTGGCGCTAAAACCAATCAAGATATGTGCAACAAAGACGAATTCATCGCGCGTGAAATTAATCGTGAAATTTCGTCAAAAAGTGAATCACTACAGCACGGGCTTTCAGTGTTGGCTTCTGTTGGTAGCATTGCGCCGTTTGTGGGTTTATTTGGCACGGTATGGGGTATTTATCATGCTTTGTTCACTATCGCGCAAACCGGTCAGGCAACCTTGGATAAAGTGGCAGGCCCGGTGGGTGAGGCATTGATTATGACTGCCATTGGCCTAGCGGTGGCAATTCCTGCTGTGCTGGCTTATAACGCCATCTTGAGTGCAAATCGCGCCATCATGAGCAAAATTGAAAAGTTTTCAGAAGCACTACATACGCTGCTCACCACTGGCGCGTTGATACAAACGTTCCCAGTTAAAAATAGCCATGACAACCTAAGAGTCATTGAGGTTGGCAAATGATTACCAGTGGCAAAAGTATAGGTGCTCAGACACACGCTGCGCCCATGTCAGAAATCAACACCACACCGTTGGTAGATGTGATGTTGGTGTTATTGGTGATATTTATTATTACTGCGCCATTAATGACACATGCGGTAAAAATTGATTTGCCCAAAGCCAGTAGTCAGCTATTAGAAGAAAAACCAGAGATTATCTCAATTGCGATAGACCATGCCGGAAAAATGTATTGGAACGATACTGCGATTGATATTGCCACTGCAAAAACTAAACTGCTAACAGCATCTCAGCAGCAACCGCAACCAGAAGTACACATACGTGCAGACAAAGAAACCCGCTATCAGGTATTAGCAGAGGTCATGGCCAGTGCACAAAATGCGGGTATCACCAAGCTTGGGTTTATCAGCGAACCCAAACCATAAGCAACAACCATGACTAATTAATCAGCAATATGTAACACTAGATAGCCAGCCAGTGAGTTTCCTCAGTTAGCCAGCCAAATGAAAAATGTTAACCGAGGAACTTATGAAAAAATCTATCCAACAAGGCAGGAAAAAGGCTAGCTATTTAGCCGTATTATTAGCACTAAATTCAATGGCGGCAAACGCTGAGCCTAACGATGCTGCTGCGGTAAATCAGCAGCAAGAGCTGGCTGAGGTTAAAGTTAAATCAACGTATCAAGCGCCACAAGATGGCTATCAAGCTACCAAAACCCGCGTCGGTAAGGTGCTGCAAGATCCGCACGAAATTCCCCAAGCAGTCACCACCATTACCAACAGTCTGATTAGAGACCAACAGCTGGGCTCATTAAAAGAGGCGCTGTCTAACGTAGCGGGTCTAACTTTCAACGCGGCAGAAGGCGGACGCGCTGGCGACAATATGATGCTGCGCGGCTTTTACACGTTTGGTGATATTTATTTAGATGGTATACGCGATACTGCACAATATAACCGTGAGCTGTTTAACTTAGAGCAAGTCGATGTATTAAGAGGCTCGGCGGCCATGCTGTTTGGCCGCGGTCAGGCCGGCGGTGTCATTAACCAAGTATCTAAAATGGCTAAGTTGCAAGACAGTAACAAAGTGACGGGTTCTTTGGGTAGCTATGATTATCACCAATTTACCGGTGACTTTAATAAAGTGTTGGGTGAAACCACTGCAATTCGCCTCAATGTAATGGATCGTAGCGAAGAAAACTACAGGAAAAATCCAGCCAACGGCGATAGACCAAAGATAGATCGTGACGGTATTGCTGTGAGCTTTGGTACCGGTATTGGTACTGATAACGAGTTTTTCTTAAACCACGTCACCACCAGTACCAAAGACGATCCGGATTTTGGTGTTTCGTTTTTCAACAAAAGACCTGTGAATAGAACCGTGAATGGGCAAAAGATTGACGACAGCGTCTATTACGGTGGCAGCAATAACTTTGACAACAGCAACACCTCTATCACCACGGCTATTTTCACGCACAAATTCAGTGAAGATACGCAGTTACGCACACAAATTAGAGATGCAGATTATAAAAGAGCTTACTGGGCGCAAAAGCCTAGCGCTACGGCTGTACCCACGGCAAATTATGAAAATACTGGTGCTGTAACACGCCAAATGCGTTATCAAACCCAAACTTTGCAGTCAGATTTAAGTACCAAGTTTGAGTTAGCCGGTTTTAAACACCAACTATTAACCGGTATTGAATACCTGAAAGAACAAAATAGCAGAACCAGCTTATTGGATTTGGACAGTTCTGCTGGTAAATTTTATGACGAAAGCGTTGTAAGCAGCGCTGCACCTACCAAGTTTGATGCCGACAATTATGCCGTCTATGTGCAAGACACCATAACGCTAGCGCCAAAATGGGATGTGCTGTTCGGCCTGCGTCGCGACGAACTGCGCGCCGATTATTCGAGCGCTACCTCACCAAAGCTGAGTTATGGTGAAAATAGTTATCGTAGCGCACTGTCTTACCACGACACGCCAGAAGCGCATTACTACGTGAGTTGGAGCGACGCTTTTAGCCCTACTGCCGATTTATATCAGCTAACCGTAGCACCCTTGCCGCCAGAACGTAGCAAAACCATAGAGGCAGGTGCCAAATGGTTATTCTTTAACGGTGATTTAGCCTTCCGATCTGCGCTCTACACCACTACCAAAGACTGGGAACGCAATACGGATTTGGAATCTACTGCTTCTGTGCTGACAAAAAAACGTAGAACCAACGGTCTGGAGTTTGAATTAGCTGGGCGCATCACCGACAAATGGGAAGTGTTCAGCGGGCTAGCGTTGATGGATGCAGAAATATTAGAAGTGGCAGAAAATATAAACGCAGGAGTGTTGACTTCGGCGTTTGCTGGCTACAAAAACCAGCGCGCACGTAATACGCCACCCGTTACTTTCAATATTTGGTCTACCTACAAACTCACTGATCAATGGAAATTTGGCTTAGGGTTGGAGGCCAAAGCCGAACGACTGGCTTATAACCCATCATCACCTACGGCGGGATCTACGTTTACCAATGGTAAATTTGACCCGAACACCGCACCTGGTTATGCGCGTTTAGATGCCATGCTGGCGTATGAAGAGAAAAAATGGGGCGTGCGACTTAACGTGAAAAACCTGCTGGACAAAACCTACTATGACGCGCTTTATGACAACGGTAGTTTTGCTGTGCCGGGTAATGGCCGCACTGCGATTATTACCACGGAATTAAAGTTTTAATCTAGTTAACTAGATGCCTTACTAGGCCATGCAGAGATGCATGGCCGCATTTATTGTGAATACGCTTAAATAGTGTGATTGCTGGAGATGAAATGCTGTTACAAATTGAAAATGTGTTGAGTGCCGATGAGCTAGTGCAAGTCAAAAGCCTGCTGGCGCAAGCCGAATGGCAAGATGGACGCGTCACGGCTGGCACTCAGGCAGCTTTAGTTAAAAACAATCAGCAGCTATCAGAAAAAAGCCCGAATATCAGCACCTTACGTAATATTGTATTAACTGCATTAAGTCGCAACCCGATATTTTTTTCATCCGTATTGCCATTAAAAATTCTGCCACCATTTTTTAATCGCTATGGCGGTAGCAGCAACGCTTACGGCGCGCATGTAGATAACGCCATGCGCATGATGCCGGACGGCAGTGGCTACGTGCGTGCGGATGTCTCTGCCACGTTATTTTTATCCGACCCAGATAGCTATGAGGGCGGAGAACTGATTATCGAAGACACTTTTGGCAGCAAAGGCATTAAATTAAAAGCTGGCAGTATCGTTATTTATCCATCGTCTTCAGTGCATCAAGTCAGTCCGGTGAGCAAAGGCGAGCGCATCGCATGTTTTATGTTCATTCAAAGCATGGTGCGCGACCCAGTGAAGCGCAGGCTGTTGTATGACATGGACATGGCACTGGTAGATTTGCGTAATGCGGCGGGTGAAGTAGACGCCGTGGTTAAACTCACTGGGGCCTATCATAATTTACTGCGGCTTTGGACGGAGTAATGACGATTTTGGCCAAACTGGATGCGCCGCCAGATGCAGTGCAAACCGCAGTAGATTATCAAACCTATGCGCAACAAAGGTTAGAGCCGGCAATCTGGGACTACCTGCAATCAGGCGCGGGCAGTGGAGCCACGCTACTCAAAAACAGTGCCGCATTTAATCAGGTGCCATTGATGCCTAGACCGCTCGCAAACGTTGCGGGCGGTGATACACAGCTGCATTTATTTGGGCAGACATTTGCCCACCCGATTGTTTTAGCACCCATTGCTTATCAGGGTTTGTTTCATACAGACGCTGAACGCGGCAGTGCCATGGCTGCCGTCGCACAAGGCGGCCAAATGCTAGTGAGTAGCCTTGCTAGTCAAACCGTAGAAGCCATCATCAACGCAGCAGAGAAACCGCTGTGGTTTCAATTGTATTGGCAAGGCAATCGGGAGCGCACTTTAACACTCGTTAAAAGAGTTATTAATGCTGGTTACTCTGCCATATTTTTTACTGTGGACGCACCGGTGAAACAAGCCAGTATGGTTCTCCCGCCACATATTGCAGCAGTGAATTTAGCGCCAGCGCTACCGTTTAATTTAGCCGCAAACGCTAGTGTGGTTTTTGATGGCTGGATGCGTCAAGCGCCAACTTGGGACGATGTGCAATGGTTAAGACAGCAAATCTCCATCCCACTCATTATTAAAGGTATTTTGCATGCGGACGACGCGCTGCATGCAATGCGCTTGGGTTGCGATGGGATTGTGGTTTCAAATCATGGTGGCCGTGTGTTAGACGGTGTGCCAGCAAGCCTGACGATGCTGCCTGAAATCGCGCAACTCACAGCCGGTAAAATCAAAGTGTTTTTTGATAGCGGCATCACCAACGGACAAGATGTTTATAAAGCACTGCATTTAGGTGCAGACGCTGTATTACTGGGGCGGCCGTATGTTTGGGGGCTGGCAACACTGGGCGCAATTGGCGTGGCGCATGTGATTAAGCTCACCCGCGACGAGCTAGAAATGACCATGGCTTTATGCGGCGCAGCGCAATTAGCACATATTAGGGTTAACAATCGTTTGAGTGATCGCTAACGCGATGCTTGCTTGACACTCTTTTTAGACAATTGCTTGATACTCGGAATCAAAATCACGTTGGGCTGACTGAAAATTGTCGATGGATGTAAGTCGGGTTGTGTTTCTTGATTTAATTTAATGGTTTCTGCGATAAAGTATTTTTGCATACTCGGATTTTTTGGATAAATCAGTTGCGCGATATCACGCACCGTTTCACCCGGCTGCAATGGCCAATCCATCACCGCCAGTGCTTCAGCACTATTGCCAGCAAACAATGCAGGTGACTGCATCAGGCCAATTAAACCGGCTAGCAGTAAAACTAAAGTGCGCATGATTTTAAACTGGCGCATATTATTCCAATGCTTTACGTGCTCTGGCAATTGCCGCTTTTACTTGCGCGGGTGCAGTGCCGCCAATGTGGTCACGGCTATGTAAAGAGCCTTCCAGTGTTAATACCGCGTAGACATCATCGGCAATTTCACTGGCAAATTGTTGCAATGTTGCCAATGGCAAATCACTCAAATCACAGTGGTGGTCAACAGCATAACGCACCGCCAGTGCCACAGCCTCATGCGCATCTCTAAACGGCATGCCTTTTTTCACCAGATAATCCGCTAAGTCAGTCGCAGTGGCAAAACCTTCACTGGCAGCCTGACGCATATTTTCTTTGTTCACAGTAATGCCACGCATCATGTCGGCATAAATTTGCAAGGTCACCAGCAAGGTGTCAGCGGTATCAAATAGTGGCTCTTTGTCTTCTTGGTTGTCTTTGTTGTAAGCCAGCGGCTGGCCTTTCATTAACGTGAGCAAGGCGGTTAAATGCCCATACACACGGCCGGTTTTACCGCGGACTAATTCAGGCACATCCGGGTTTTTCTTTTGCGGCATGATAGATGAGCCGGTACAGAAGCGATCAGCAATATCCACAAAAGCATAACGCGGTGAGCTCCATAAAATCAGCTCTTCGGATAAGCGCGATAAATGCGTCATCACCAACGAGGCGGCAAAAGTAAATTCAATGGCAAAATCACGGTCTGAAACTGCATCTAATGAGTTTTCACACACACCGTCAAAGCCTAAAGTTTTAGCCACCATTTCACGGTCTATCGGGTAACTGGTACCAGCTAAGGCCGCAGCACCTAAAGGCAGGCGATTAATGCGTTTTCTGCAATCAGCAAAACGTGCGGCATCGCGTTTAAGCATTTCCACATAGGCCATCAAATGGTGGCCAAAAGTCACCGGTTGCGCTACTTGCAAGTGGGTAAACCCTGGCATCACCGTATCAAAATGTGTTTCGGCCAAATCCAGTAAGCTGGTTTGTAACTGATGTACGCCGGCAATCACTTGGTCAGTAGTGTCACGCAACCACAAGCGCACATCGGTAGCCACTTGGTCATTACGGCTTCTGCCGGTGTGTAAGCGCTTACCTGCATCGCCAATTTTGTCAGTGAGCCGTTTCTCGATATTTAAATGTACATCTTCTAAATCCAGCAACCATTCAAATTGGCCGGCTTCGATTTCTTGTTTAATTTCAGCCAAACCCTGTTGTATTGCTTTAAAGTCTGCTGCTGAAATAATGCCGCACGCACTCAACATTTGCGCATGGGCGATGGAACCCTGAATATCAACCATGGCCAAGCGATAATCGAAACCAATCGATGCCGTGTATTTTTTAACCAGTTCGGCTACCGGTTCGTTAAAACGCCCCGACCAGCTGGTATCTTTTTTATTGAGCGCGCTTGTTTTTTCTGTCACTTTACTTAACCTATCTATTTGAACTCTTTTGAACTTTAGTTTTATGTTTTTAAAATTTGTTTTTATTAATGATATGACGCGAGACGATATACTGCTAAAAAATATACTGTAAGTATAATGCAAAACAATTCTTTTTAAGATACAGCGACTTAAACAAGACCGGCCGGATGCCCAATATCTCATGAAAAATCAAAGCCGCTTACCCAATTTGCGCAATTTAGGTGTGATACTGCGCATACTCATTATTGTGAATCTCGCATTGGCCATGGCAGCCTATGTGCTTAGCACGGATTTAGCAGACTTTTTGATGCAAATGGCGTTCATCTCTACGCTGTCACAACCGATATTACTGGCAAGTATCCTTGTGCTTTACGCTGCTGACACTACCTTAAACAAACTCAAATTTGCACAAGGTTTAGTTGCAAGCATGTTATTGGTGTTGTTATGTAGCTTGCTGGTACATCGCTTTTTTGCAGCATTTTTACTGGTGGGTGACTTGCCTGCATTGTCGCGCGTATTATTTGGCGCGTTTGCCATCAGCGCACTGTGTTTCTATTATTTTCATCTGCTGCAACGTGCGCAATCGCCAGCGGTCATGGAAGCGCGCCTACAAGCGCTACAAGCTCGCATACGTCCACACTTTTTGTTTAACAGCATTAATGCGGTGTTATCACTGATACGCAGTCAGCCCAAACAAGCCGAAACTGCACTGGAGGACATGGCAGATTTGTTCAGGGTGTTGATGGCAGACAACCGTGAACTAGTGCCGCTAGCACAAGAAATTGGTTTATGCCGACAATATCTGGCGCTGGAAAAATTACGCCTCAATGAGCGACTAAACGTGCAATGGCAGATTGATAACATGCCGCCGGATGCCATGATACCGCCATTAATTTTGCAACCATTGATAGAAAATGCGGTGTATCACGGCATAGAACCACTCGCTGATGGCGGCACTATCAGCATACAAATTTATACCAAAGCCAATGAAATTCATTTGCTGTTAAAAAATCCAAGCAATATGCAAATCAACCACCACCAAGGCAATAAAATGGCGCTCAGTAATATTAAAGAACGCTTAGCACTGCATTTTGACCTAGAAGCATCGCTTAGCTGCAAACAGGAGCATGGCGAATATGTGGTGCACATTCGTTTACCGCATCAAAAACAGAAACTGTAATTTATGTTAAAAATTCTTATTGCCGATGATGAAGCGCCAGCAAGAAACCGCCTAAAGGACTTGCTGGCGGATATCGGCAATGTAGAAATTTGTGGTGAAGCAAAAAATGGCAAAGAGCTGGTGGAATTGGTCGCGCAACTCGCCCCTGATATAGTGCTACTTGATATTCGCATGCCGGAAATGGATGGTATTGAAGCCGCTCAACATTTACAGACACTGGCTAGCCCACCTGCCATCATTTTTACTACTGCTTATGATAATTATGCGATTACTGCCTTTGACATGAATGCAGTAGATTACTTGCTTAAGCCAATTCGCCAAGAGCGCTTGCAGACTGCGCTGCAAAAAGCCAGTGCGTTGCAACCACGCCAATTGACCGAAATTGCTAAACTATCGCCACGTAGAACGCACCTTAACATCAGTGAGCGCGGTCGTATTTTGTTGGTAGCCGTTGCAGACATTATTTATTTGCGGGCTGAACTCAAATATGTGACGGTACGCACCGCTGAACGCGAATATTTAATAGAGGCGTCACTCACGCATTTAGAACAGGAGTTTGCCGATACATTTGTGCGCTTGCATCGCAATTGTCTGGTGGCCAGCGCTTACATTAGCGGCTTTGAAAAACGCAGCATAGACGGACATCCAGACAAACAATGGGTGGCTTTACTGAAACATGTGCCAGAAACCATCACTGTCAGCCGCCGTCAGCAACACCTGATACGCAGCCAATAGTCGCCATCTGGCTGGACGCGTTTCGGCAAAGACCACTGACAAGCTTGTGATAAAATGAAAACTCTTTTTTATAGCTTGTTGTCGGCGTATGAATAACTCCTCCTCTCACACCCCTATTCCTAACAAACTGGTGATTGCATCACGTGAAAGCGCGCTTGCGATGTGGCAAGCACGGCATATTCAAAGCCGGCTACAAGCACTGTATCCGCAAACTGAAGTCAGTATCTTAGGCATGACCACCACCGGCGACCAGATTTTAGATACGCCACTAGCCAAAGTGGGCGGCAAGGGATTATTTGTTAAAGAGTTAGAAACTGCACTGGCAGATGGCCGCGCTGATTTAGCCGTGCACAGCATGAAAGATGTACCCATGAACTTGCCAGAGGGCTTTGTGCTGGCGGCAACCGGTGAGCGTGAAGACGCACGCGATGCGTTTGTATCTAATGACTTTGCAACACTAGAAGACCTGCCGGCCGGCAGTATTGTAGGCACCTCTAGCTTGCGTCGTCAGAGCCAGTTACAGGCACGTTTCCCGTTACTAAAAATTGAGTCTTTACGCGGTAATCTACAAACACGCTTACGCAAACTGGACGAAGGGCAATATGCGGCCATTATTTTAGCGGCCGCAGGTTTAATTCGTTTAGAGCTAGGTCATAGAATTCGCCAGTTTATTTCGCCTGAGCAAAGCATTCCGGCCGTTGGCCAGGGCGCCTTAGGCATAGAAATCAGTAGCAATCGTTTAGACATGATTGCAGTGTTAGCACCACTCAACCACCCCGATACGCAAGCTTGTGTTGAAGCAGAGCGTGGCATGAGCCGTGCGCTTGCTGGCAGTTGCACCGTGCCACTGGGCGCTTACGCAATATGCGCGGGTGACACGATACACATCACCGGTTTTGTGGCCAGTGTCGATGGTAAGCAGATGCTAGTAGAAAAAACCAGCGGTAGCCGCGATAACGCTGAGGCGCTAGGCAAAGCATTGGCTGCGCAATTAGTTGCCAAAGGCGCGGATAAAATCCTCGCCGCGCTAGATAGCTAGACAAGCTAGATAACTAGACAAATAGTAACGATTTAATTTAGATCATTTAAATCTACTTTATGAATACTCAGCGCTCACTACAAGGTTTGCACATTGCAGTCACCCGACCCTTGGCGCAGGCGCAAAGCTTATCTGCCGCTATTGCACAACAAGGTGGCAGCACGGTTAGCTATCCTTTGCTCGCAGTCACAGCACTTGATGATTATGCGCAATTCAACCAACAGCTCACAAAGCTAGCAACAACTGATTGGGCAATTTTCATCAGCTCAAATGCAGTGGATTTTGCAATGCCACGTGTTGTTGAACACTATCCGCAATTGCCAAGCCAGTTACAATTTGCCGCCATTGGCCCACAAACCGCTGAGGCGCTGGCGCCTTATGGAGTTGATAACGTATTGATTCCACATCAGCGTTACGACAGTGAAACCTTGATGTCTTTACCGGAAATGCAAAATGTTGCTGATAAAACCGTGATGATTTTTCGTGGTGTAGGCGGCCGTGAATTGATGGCAGACACCTTAAAAGCGCGTGGTGCACAGGTATATTTTGCTGAGAGCTATCAGCGGATTAACCCACAAACCGATACCCGTTTACTAGACCATTACTGGCAGCAGGGTAAGCTGGATGCTTTAGTGGTAACCAGCAGCGAGGCCATGCGCTACTTGCTGACACTGGCAGACAAAGCGCCCTGGCTCGCGCATGTTACTTTGTGTGTGAATCATGAGAGAATAGCCGAACTACCTAAAGCCCGCGGCCTCAAAGTATTGGTTGCAGAGGCGCCGGGTGACGCGGCAATGATGCAATGCTTATCAACACTTAATGTTTCATCATGACTGATCAAAACCATACGCTGCCATTTATAAAGCTACATAAACAATCCATGCTAAGTATCGTTACTTATGTGGTGATTGCGATTGCGCTATTTACCTTGGCTTGGCAATGGCTCAATACTCGGCATCGCTTTAACGACATTGAAAAATCACTTAGCCTCAAGCTTGAACAATACCAGCTCATCAATCAAGAAAGCCTGACACTGGCCAAGCAGGCCGAAGAGCGAAGCACGCAGGCTAATGCACGCACCATTTTGCTAGAGCAAAAACTTGCAGAATCACGTGATCAGCAAGAGGCACTGCAAACGCTATACACACAACTGGCAGAAAGCCGTGAATCAACAGCTGTCGCTGAAGTTGAACAGCTACTCACTATCGCTAACCAGCAGCTGCAATTAAGCAGCAATGTAAAGTCTGCGTTACTCGCATTGCAAGCAGCGCAAAAGCGATTAGAGCCACTAGATTTGCCGCGCGCCGTGCAACTGCGTGAAACGCTGGCGCTGGAAATTGAAAACTTGCGTGAGGTGCCGCAGCTAGATATCGTCAACTTAAGTGCGCAACTGACACAATTGTCTGAGCTGTGTGCAAAATTGCCTTTAATTAGCGAACGCCAGCCCACTTTGAACGCAAATTCAGCGGCACAAAAACCGACGACAGAAGCAATGAGTACACTAGAAAAATTGATTCAACCATTTTGGAAAGACATCAAAAATCTGGTCACGGTTGAACGTATCAACAACCCCGAACCCCCTTTATTAGCGTCAGACCAAGCGTTTTACCTGCGTGAAAATATTAGGTTACGCTTGCTCACTGCTCGCATTGCCCTGCTGCAACATGATGAGGCAACCTACAAAGCTGATTTAAATTTAGTCAAAAACTGGCTGAACGAATATTTTGATACCAAACATCCGGACACAATTAAAGCCTTTAACCTGCTGAAAAAATTATCCAGTAATAAAATCAGCATGGAGCTACCGCAGCTCACGGACAGCTTTGCCGCAGTAAACCGCTACAAGCTGTTACTGGAAAAAACTAACTGACTATTATTATGATTAAACGCAGAATTCTGTGGTGGTTGCTGATGCTGTTATTGTTAGCCAGCTTAATCTGGCTGGTTGGCAATAATGAAGGCTATGTATTGATCGTACGTAATCCTTATCGCATACAAATTTCATTTAATTTTTTGTTGGCGGTGTTCGTAGTGAGTTTTTTTGGTTTTCACTACAGCTTGCGATTGGTCAATTTTTTACGCCGAATGCCTTCCAAAAAGCGCAGTAAAACCGAAACCCTGCGCTTAAAAGCTGGTAATGCAGCGTTGCTAGAAGGCATGCATGCGCTCGCTGAAGGTGACTTCGAAAAAGCTGAAGCTTCAGCCAAGCTTGCGCAAGATTTAATTCAAAACTCTGATTTAGATAAACTCATTCAGGCTTTAATCGCTGCCAAAAACAAACAAGGCGCGCTGTTCTAGGTAGACTCTAGGTAAACATCAACTAGGCGCTTGTCACCTTGGGCGTGGGTTTTGCGTAGTTAAATGCATCTGAATAAAACGCATCTTCCGGCAAACCTGCCTGCTGAAAACTCGCATGCGCCACCTCAACCATGGCAGGTGCGCCACAGCAATATACCTCAAAGTCACTTAAGTCATGCATATCGTCTAATACTGCCTGATGTACTAGGCCAGTTCTGCCCTGCCATTGATCTTCCGGTTTTGCGTCGGACAATACCGGTATGAATTTTATGTGCTCATGTTGTTCAGCCCAAGCTTGCGGTAGTTCCGGCATGTACAAGTCTTCTAATGCACGTGCGCCCCAGTAAATGACGATATCGCGCTTGATGTTATGGTGCAGCATATGCTCAACAATGCCTTTAATAGGCGCGAAACCGGTGCCGCCAGCCACCATAATCATCGGCTTTTGTGAGTTATCGCGATAATAAAAACTTCCAAACGGCCCTTCAAAACGCATAATCGCTTTATCCGGCATTTCATTAAACACATACTCGGTAAATACACCGCCTGGTATCAAGCGCAGATGAAACTCTAACAAGTTATCTGCATGTGGTGCATTTGCCAAAGAAAAAGCGCGACGCTTACCGTCTTTCAGTAAAAACTCTATGTATTGCCCAGCCAAAAACTGTAAGTGCTCACTACTCGGCAACTTCAAATATAAAGCCATTACATCATGCGAAAGCTGCTTTTTACCTTCAACGCGCGCTGGTAAAATTCGCGGCGGAATAGTACCAACAATAATTTCCCGACATTCAATGGTCAGGTCAGATAAGGGGCGGGCACAGCAGAACAAGGCTTTACCCTGCTCCTTTTCATCTTCACTCAATGCGCTGCGCGCATAGTCACCATAATCCACTTCACCGCTGAGAATTGTGCCTTTGCAGCTGCCGCAAGCGCCGTTACGGCAACCATAAGGAATGTTAAAGCCCGCTTCAATAGCCGACTCCAGCACTGTTTCATAAGCTTTGGCATCATAAACATGACCACTGGGCTGTATAGTGATTTGATAACTCATATAATTAATTTCTGTGGTTTATTGTTAGTAATGTTAATAAATTTAGTCTTCGCGGCGAAACTCGCCCTCAATCACATCATCATTGGCTGAGGGCTTATCTTGATAAGGTGGTGCCTGATGCTGCGTATTGGGTAAAGTGTGAGTCTTGATTGGTATTAGCAGCAACACGGCAGCAATCATATCAGTCATCACGCCCGGGAGCATTAACAACACGCCGGCAATGATGTTACGCGCACTGCCAAACACCACCTTTAGCGGGTGAGCACCCGCCATGATGTTTTGCATCATACGGCCGTTGAGCGCCGCTTTTTCCTGCCGAATCAATTGTAAGCCCAGCCAGCCAATGCCGACTAAATACAGCAATAGCAGCCAGCCATATGCATCTGCTAATTCAATCAGAAGCCATATCTCTGCTATTGGAAAAGCGAGTAAAATCAAACCTATTAAAAAACGCATGAATGCTACCTATTAATGTTGAATGAAAAATCAGTATTGCTGGTCATGACTAATATGCCTGACGCAGCCAGCGCGCAGAATTTAGCTGAATCCTTAGTCACGCAAAAACTCGCTGCCTGTGTCAATATTCTTGCACCCTGCCAATCTATTTATTATTGGCATAACAAATTAGAACACAGTAGTGAAATCCCGCTGCTCATCAAAAGCAATCAAGCAAACTATCAGGCTTTAGAAGCTGCCATTGTAAAAGCGCACCCGTATGAACTTCCTGAAATAATCACTATCAACGTAGATGGTGGCTTACCTCGCTATTTACAATGGGTAGACACACAATTATCCGCTTAAGGTTCCCCATGTTAAAAAGATTTAGCTATATTTTATTCATTGTAATGACCGCATTGGCGATGCCGTTAGGGCATGCAGCCAACAGTACTAGTCTGACGGATAGCTTATTTAACCGCGACAAAGCTGAAGACGAATTTTTGTCACCTGACCTCGCTTTTGGGCTAGATATTGTTCGTGCAAATAATGAGATTAATGCTAACTTTAAAGTGGCAGATGGTTATTATTTATACAAACAACGTATTAAATTTACACTGACCCCCGACTTAGCGCACACAGTTAAACTGCCACAAGCAGAAATTAAAGATGACCCTAACTTTGGCAAGATGGAAGTCTACCATCATGATTTTACCGGGGTAATTAGCATTCAAGGCGCAAACACAACGCCTATTACCATAAAAGCGACTTATCAAGGCTGTAGCGAAAAAGGTCTTTGCTACGCGCCACAAAACAAAACCTTTATCATCGACCCAGCAAGCGCTGGGAGCTCGACTGACAATAGCCAAACATCTACAACACCAAATAAAACGGCGTCAGCAAATGCAGACAGCAATATTTCTGATGATGACGGCCAAGCAGCGAATTTACTTAAGAGCGGCAAATGGTGGCTAATTATTCTTGGCTTTTTCACTGCTGGGCTGTTACTTTCATTCACGCCGTGTGTATTTCCGATGATTCCAATTTTGTCTTCTATCATCATCGGCAAAAACGCGCACGTCACTCGCTTGCATGCCTTCAATTTATCGCTGGCTTACACCATGGGCATGTGTTTGACTTACACCTTGGCGGGTATTGCAGCAGGACTCTCCGGGCAAATGCTAAGCAGCGCCTTGCAAACACCGTGGGCTTTAGGATTTGGTGCATTAGTATTTGCCGTGCTGGCACTTTCTATGTTTGGCTTTTATGAATTAAAGTTACCTAGCAGCTTAGAAAACGGGCTGATGTCTATGAGCCGCCGCATTAAAGGTGGCAAGTTTTTTAGCGACTTTTTGATGGGTGTATTGTCTGCGCTGATTATCAGCCCATGTGTCGCGGCGCCGCTTGCGGGTGCATTGCTCTACATCAGTAAAAGCCACGATGTAGTACTAGGTGGCGTAGCTCTATTTTCCTTATCACTAGGTATGGGTACACCGCTACTACTAATAGGCGCATCCGCCGGCACGTTATTGCCCAAAGTCGGCAGCTGGATGAATGCAGTGCGTAATTTATTTGGCGTGCTCATGCTTGCGGTGGCTTTATGGTTAATCACGCCGATTATTCCCGTCAGTCTGCAATTAGCATTGTGGGCAGCCTTGCTCATCGTGCCTGCCATATTCATGCATGCGCTTGATCCATTACCTATCGATGCGAAACCTGCCTTAAGGTTTTGGAAAGGTATTGCGCTGATGCTATTGATTACCGGCCTAGCACTGTTAGTCGGTGCTTTGTCTGGAGCAAAATCTCCGTTGCAACCACTTGGCGGCCTCACTGCAAGCGTCAATAGCAGCGAATCACGTAGCAATCTAGACTTTAAAAAAGTTAAAAACATCGCCGAATTAGATGCCGCCTTGCAGAATGCACAAGGTAAATTAGTGATGCTCGATTTTTATGCAGACTGGTGTGTGTCTTGCAAAGAACTGGAACAATTTACTTTCAGCGATGCACGCGTGCAAGCCGCACTTAAAGACAGCGTATTGCTAAAAGCCGACGTGACTGCCAATAGCGACGACGATAAAGCGCTTCTACAAAGATTTAATTTGTTTGGCCCGCCTGGCATTATATTTTTTAATACGCAGTCAAAAGAAGAAAAAAACCTCAAAGTAATCGGCTACAAAAATGCTGATGACTTTTTAAAAATTTTAGACCAACGTGGCAGCTGCCTGCCAGAGACAACGCAATGCTAAAAAAAATCATTTCCTTCTCAGCCTATTTAATTGTTATTGTTGTTTTAGGCTTGGTGATTCGTTATTTCGCTTATAACCCTGTTGTGAGCCAACCACAAATTAACACTGCAGCGTTTTTTTCCAGCACACTCATTGATACTAGTAACGTTAAAACAACGCTTGAACAATACCGTGGAAAAATTATCGTACTCAACTTTTGGGCTACTT
Organism: Methylotenera sp. 24-45-7; assembly: GCA_002281815.1. Lineage (GTDB taxonomy): Bacteria > Pseudomonadota > Gammaproteobacteria > Burkholderiales > Methylophilaceae > Methylotenera. The sequence goes on along the minus strand of NCHI01000010.1, from coordinate 995 downwards.
GGTGTCCGCCATGCCGAGAAGAAATGCCAGAACTTTCACAACTACAAACAGCGTATAAAGACAAAAATGTGGTGGTCATAGGTGTCGCTATAGATGAACTGGCCACAGTAAACGAATATCTGCAAACATCACCGGTGAGCTATCCCATTTTACTTTCAGAAAATGAGAATATGGATCTGGCGATACAACTCGGAAACGAGCAGGGAGTATTACCATATACAGTCATAATCGACGCTAATGGTAACGTAATCGATACATTTTTAGGTCGTATCACCCTATCACTACTAGAAAAATCTTTGCTAAAATTAATTCCACAATAAGATTTGTCTTATAATCGGTTAAGTAAAATTTTAGCCTACGTAAGGCAGGCTTAAGCTTTATTGAGATTAGCATCAGTCAATTTCGCCTAACTGCGTTAAAGTTGCTGGACAAAATGCATTAACTTCGGCAAACTTGCGGTTATGAATTACAGCAATATCCATCTAAATTTTTCAGTTAAGGTCATTTGTCATGTCGTCTAAATCTATTTTAGTCATACATGGACCCAACCTTAATATGCTAGGTTTACGCGAACCAGAGCATTATGGCAGTACCACTTTAGATGGCATCAACCAAATGCTGACAGCTAAAGCGCTGGCAGCAAATATCAGTTTGGAAACGTTTCAAAGCAATTCTGAAGCTGATTTAGTGAGTAAAATTCAGTCTTTAGCCACTACAAAGGCTGATTTTGTCATCATCAACCCGGCGGCATTTACGCATACATCTGTTGCTATGCGTGATGCGCTGAGCGCAGTGAAAATTCCGTTCATCGAAGTACATTTATCTAATGTTTTTGCACGCGAAGCGTTTCGTCACCACTCATACTTTACTGATATAGCCGTTGGCATCATCAGCGGTTTAGGTGCCCAAGGTTATGCCTTGGCGCTGGATTACGCAATTCAACACACCAATCATTCTTAAAATAATAATTTCATAAGATTCTTAGAGGGTTATCA
>NCHI01000152.1 GCA_002281815.1 Methylotenera sp. 24-45-7 | reverse complement strand
CGCGGGTGATCGATGGGTTCTCGGCCTTGCGAGAGATCTTGTCAATCTCGTCAATGTAGATGATGCCCGACTCAGCACGCTTGACATCAAAGTCAGCGGCCTGCAAAAGCTTGAGCAGGATGTTTTCTACGTCTTCACCTACGTAACCAGCTTCGGTCAAAGTGGTGGCATCTGCCATCACAAACGGCACGTCTAAAAGTCTAGCCAAAGTTTGCGCTAATAATGTTTTACCTGAACCAGTCGGGCCAATTAGCAAAATATTGCTCTTGGCAATTTCCACTTCATCTTTTTGGCCACCGTTAGATAAGTTATTGTGACCTAAACGTTTGTAATGGTTATAAACGGCTACTGCTAGATTTTTCTTGGCTTGTGTCTGGCCAATGACGTATTGGTCAAGAATTTTGCAAATTTCTTGTGGTGTTGGCAGATTTTCATCAGCAGATTTCAACCCGTCTGCATTTTGCACTTCTTCTTTAATGATGTCATTGCACAAGTCTACGCATTCATTACAAATGAACACAGAAGGACCTGCAATCAGCTTTTTAACTTCGTGCTGGCTTTTGCCACAAAAAGAGCAATAAAGTAATTTATCGTCGTCGGCTTTGGTTGCCATGGATTAAATCCTAGTCAGTATTTTATTCGGGGCTGTTTAGACCTGCCATGGCAGGGACAAAAGATGTGATAACTATACTCTCGATACAGCGCATGTTGCAAGGTAGCAAATGTGCAGCAACGCCTGATTAAACTGCTTCAGTACGGCTACCAAGCACCTTGTCTATCATGCCGTATTCAACAGATTGCTCAGCACTCATGAAATTATCACGCTCAGTGTCGCGATCAATCTCAGCTGCAGTTTTGCCGGTATGATGCGCCAAAATATCATTGAGTTTAGCGCGTAAATATAGAATCTCTTTGGCATGAATTTCAATGTCAGAAGATTGACCTGAAAAACCACCTGAAGGTTGATGAATCATGACACGTGAGTTAGGCAAACTATAACGTTTACCTTTAGCACCAGCTGCCAACAGGAACGCACCCATGCTTGCCGCCTGACCAATACACAATGTACTTACGTCAGGTTTAATGAACTGCATGGTGTCATAAATTGACATGCCAGCAGTCACAGAACCGCCTGGTGAATTAATGTAAAGTGAGATGTCTTTATCTGGATTTTCAGCTTCTAAGAATAACAGCTGAGCAACCACTAAGTTGGCAGACATATCATTCACTGGGCCTACCAAAAAAATCACTCGCTCTTTTAATAAGCGCGAGTAAATATCAAATGAACGCTCGCCGCGACCACTTTGCTCAATCACCATAGGGATATATCCCAAAGCACTTGGTGTCATATCAAAACCGGCTTGTGGTTGCAGCGTATTGTTCATTAAGCAGTTCCCATTAAATCATCAAATTTAACTTTTTTGTCTGACACTTTAGCTTTTGAAAGTACCCAGCTCACCGCATTTTCTTCTGTAGCTAAAGCTGCTGGTTCATCCAAACGCTTAGGGTCAGCGTAATACCAAGTAACTACGTCAGATGGACGCTCAAAACTTTGTGAGAACACATCCACCATAGCACGTACCTGATCTGCAGTAGCATGCAAGCCGTTGGTATTGATTAAATCGCCCAAAATCAAACGCAATTTGCTACTACGTTTTGCTTGGTCTTCAAACATTGCTGGCTCTAATCTAACATTGCCTAAGTCAGCACCGCGTTGTTTGAGGTTTTGTTCTGTGGTTTGCATCATGCGATTGATTTCCACTTCTAAAATCGCACGCGGAATCTCAAACTCGGCATTGTCCACCAAAGCTTGGAACACTTGCTCTTTCAACTTAGCGCTAACACGCTTAGCCACTTCTTGTTTTAGGCTCTCAGCAATTTCGGCTTTCATCTTTTCGATGTCGCCATCTTCAATACCTAAGCTTTTAGCCAACTCAGCATCAATTTCTGGGTAGCTTGGTGCAGCAACGCTATTGAATGTGACTTCATAACCAACTGTTTTGCCTGCCAATTGTGCTGGGTTATGATCTTCTGGATAAGTCACATCGAATTTTTTGCTCACACCGGCTTTACCGCCAATCATCGCATCATCAAATGTAGCAACGCGGCCAGCTTCACCTAACACCAAATCAATGCCAGCATCGCCAGTCGACTCAACTTCTTGGCCATCCATAAATGCTTTGAGTGTTACATTAACGCGATCACCTTTTTTGGCAGCGCGTTTAACTGGCTCAAAACTTACTCTTTGCTTAACTAATACATCTAATGTTTTTTTAACATCAGCATCAGAGATTTCAGTAATTGGACGTTCAATTTTAACTTTAGAGAGATCGCCAATTTTAATTTCTGGGAATACTTCAAAAGTTGCTGTGTACTCCAGTATTTCAGAAGCAGCGTCAAATGGCTTATGTTCAATATTTGGAAAGCCTGCAACACGAAGCTTATTAGCCTCAACAGCGTCACCGAAGCTCTTTTCAACAGCGCCAGAATACACTTCATCGCGCACTTGACTGCCGTAATGTTGGTTCACCAAACCAATAGGTGCTTTACCCGGTCTGAAACCAGCAAATTTCGCAGTGCGTGACAACTGACTTAAGCGTTGCTTAATTTGCGCCTCAAGTGGTTGCAAAGGTACGCTGATAGTAATTCTACGTTCAAGGGTGCTGAGGGTTTCAACATTCAGAGCCATGCTGTAATTCCTAAAAATTAACCGCAAGTCATCAGCAGATGATTAAAACAACCATCTTTAGTGACAAGCTATTTTAAAGTAAAGTTGGTGCGAAAGGAGAGACTCGAACTCTCACGCCTTGCGGCGCTGGAACCTAAATCCAGTGCGTCTACCAATTCCGCCACTTTCGCAAGTAGTGTACGACTATGAAATTGCCTAGC
>NCHI01000151.1 GCA_002281815.1 Methylotenera sp. 24-45-7 | reverse complement strand
TAAAGCGTCGCACTTGTTGATTTTTGATAAGTTTTAAATCGGCGTTCGCGGCCAGTTTGTCTAACAATGCAATATCTCTGGCGTAGCTTTTGCAGGTGAGTGCGCTCAAGCCACGTTCATAAGTCAGGTGTTGAAGGTAATCGTCCAAATAGCGCAATTGATAACCTACAGGCTACATTGATTAGAGCTTGAGCGTAAAAAGATGATTAATCAGCGCAGCACCCACAAGCTCGCCGATGCGTTCCAAATAATGTGTCCCCATGTCTACTTTGAAGCGCAACGCATCATCACTGCCCAAAATCAGCACCCCAAATGCATGTTGGTCTGCCATGTGTTTGCATAAAGGTATAAATGCAAAAGACTGTAAATGGTCAGGCATCAAGTCACTTGCGACTTCAGGTTTACTTCCGCAGTGCGGTTGATTTAATGCGATCACCCAATCACTAAAAGTCTCGCTAACTGAAGCGAATACTGCATCATTGATAATTGCGCTGTTGCTGGGTTTTGCCCAAACGCGTATCAGTGACTGCGTCACATTAAACTCAGTTTGCAGGGTTTCGCTAATCATTTTTTGTAATGCGCTGAAGCTTTGCTGATTGAGCAGACTCAAACAAAATTGGTGTACTTTGACACTCGTTGCTTCATTTTCTTCAGCATTGGCAATCATTTGCTCCATCAGTGATTCGAGCGCGCGAATTTTGTCACGCTGTGCCAGCTGCTGGCGCTCTGCTAGTGAAATCACACCGCTGCCATGCGGACTAGGCAAGGTAATCTCTGCCAGCAGTTTGGCATGCTGCTCAAAAAATGCAGGGTGGCTTTGTAAATAGCTTTTAACTTGCTCGGCAGATAACGCTTGATCGTCAGTTTGTTGTTGAATGCTCATATGGAATGCTTTCTTATCTATTTTTATTGAACGAGGCTAAGTCGATTTCACCCGTAAAAACTGTTACCGCAGGACCAGTCATCATCACTGGGGTATCGCCACCTTGCCAAGCGATGTGCAGCTCACCACCGCGTGCACTCACGCGTACCGGAGATTGCAACAGTCCGCGCTGTATGCCAGCTACTGCCGCTGCGCAGGCGCCCGTGCCGCAGGCCAGCGTTTCGCCGCTGCCGCGTTCAAACACACGTAGTTTGATGTGCTGCACATCCATTATTTGCATGAAACCGGCATTCACACGCTCTGGAAAGCGCGGGTGCGTTTCAATCTGAGCGCCTAATGCCAGCACTGGTGCAGTTTCTACATCGCCTACTATTTGTACCGCATGAGGGTTGCCCATGGAAATAGCAGAAATTTCAATTTGCTGCCCATTGACATCCAACATATAGGTATTTGCTGGGGCATCAGCCACAAATGGAATCTGTTGCGGCTCAAAGCGCGGCGCACCCATGTTAACGGTGACTAAGCCGTTGTTTTCCAATTTGGGCGTGATGATGCCGCTGGCAGTTTCTACGCGTATTTCATGCTTTTCAGTTAATTGCTGATCGACCACAAAACGTACAAAACAACGCGCGCCATTACCGCATTGTGCAACTTCGCTGCCATCTGCATTAAAAATACGATATTTAAAGTCTGCGATGTCGGAACTTTCTACCAGTAATAGCTGGTCGAAACCAATACCGAACTGGCGGTGCGCCAGTGTTTTAATTTGTGCCGCTGAAAGTTGAATGCTTTGATGGATGCCATCAATGACCATGAAGTCATTGCCAGCGCCCTGCATTTTGGTAAATTTGATGGTTTGAGTCATGTGTTTATTGTATGAGAAAGTGAGGGTGAGCAGTGTATTTGCCTTCAGGATTAGTCACTTATTTTTGGGTCCTAGTTTGACCTAGTGTACAATCCATTTTCTTTCAATACTTGCTTCAGCCTTTAGTAAGTATTTTTTTTAACCTAAATTTTTTCAAGGCGATCAATGAGCGAATATCTTTTTACATCAGAATCAGTTTCTGAGGGCCATCCGGACAAGTTAGCTGACCAAGTTTCAGACAGCATTCTAGATGCCATTTTAACCCAAGACCCAACTGCACGTGTAGCAGCAGAAACTTTAGCTAACACCGGTTTAATCGTGCTGGCAGGTGAAATCATCACCACTGCAAATGTTGATTATATTAAAGTCGCACGCGATGCGATTAAGCGTATTGGCTACGACAATACGGATTACGGTATTGATTACAAAGGCTGTGCCGTTTTAGTGGCATACGACAAACAGTCTCCCGACATTGCCCAAGGTGTGGATGGTGCGCATGATGACCCGCTAGACCAAGGTGCAGGTGACCAAGGTTTGATGTTTGGTTACGCAGTAGACGAAACTCCACAATTAATGCCATTGCCAATTTGGCTCAGTCATCGTTTGATGGAGCGCCAAGCGCAACTGCGTAAAGATGGCCGTCTGCCATGGTTACGTCCTGATGCAAAATCACAAGTCACGGTGCAATATGTAGATGGCAAGCCATACAAAATTGACACCGTTGTCGTGTCAACGCAACATGCGCCAGAAATGACTTTGGAGCAAGTGCGCGAAGCGACGATTGAAGAAATCATCAAACCAGTATTGCCGTCAGAGTTGATTAAAGGCGATATTAAATTTTTGGTAAACCCAACCGGACGTTTTGTAATCGGTGGTCCACAAGGTGATTGCGGCTTAACTGGCCGTAAAATTATTGTAGATACTTATGGCGGCGCAGCACCTCATGGTGGCGGCGCGTTCTCAGGTAAAGATCCATCAAAAGTAGACCGTAGCGCTGCCTATGCAGGCCGTTATGTTGCTAAAAACATCGTGGCTGCCGGTTTAGCTACACGTTGCTTGGTGCAGGTGAGCTATGCGATTGGCGTAGCAAAGCCAACTTCAGTGATGGTGGAAACTTACGGTACCGGCAAGGTGTCGAACG
>NCHI01000009.1 GCA_002281815.1 Methylotenera sp. 24-45-7 | reverse complement strand
GAAAATGGGCTTAAATCCATCGCCACATTCAAACTCAAACCATGATAACAGCAGTTATTTTTAAGGCGTAAACCTAGCGAGGCAATTTTTGCTTCTTGCTGCTTGTGCAGTTGCACATACACACCGGGTGCATCTTTTTTGGCTATCGCTGCAATACCATGCTCAGCCAGTAATGCAATGACGGTATTTTCTAGTGTACTGACTAAGCTGCGTATATTAAGTTTTCTGCGTGACAAATCCATTAGCACATACACAATCACCTGCCCCGGGCCGTGATAAGTGATTTTGCCGCCGCGGTCGGTCAGCACAGTAGGGATGTCATCGCGTTGCGCGGGTCTTACCTGTTTGCGGTTAAGCCCTAGTGTGTATACCGGTGCATGTTGGGTTAACCACAATTCGTCTGCAGTACTTGCTGTGCGTTCAGCGGTGAAGCGCTGCATAGCTGCGCAGACATCAGAAAAATCAGTCAGACCTAAGCGACGTAAAATTAACGGCTGCATGCGACAGATTGCTAATGACTAAAGCGCAAATTTTACCAGTGGGTGCGCACTCAACACACGATAAATATCATCGAGCTGATCTTGGGAGATGACATACACACTGCAAGTGAGGCTGATATATTTGCCACCGGAGCTGGCGCGCATGTCGACATGCGCGGCAGTAAACTCAGGTACCAAACTTTGTAATGCTGCAACAATTGTTGCGGCAAAATTTTCGTGCGCTTCACCCATCACTTTAATCGGGAAAGTGCAGGGAAAATCAATTAAAGGCGGTGCGGTGTGGGGTTCAATTTCATGCATAACAACACCTGATTATTGAATCAATAGTTTAATTGAATCCCAAGCGCGGCCTAAAATACCTGCGGTTTCAACCGCTTTTGCAGCCACCAATGGGCGTTGGTCGATGATTTTTCCGTTGAGCATAAATTTCACCGTGCCAACCACTTGGCCTTTTTTAATCGGTGCAATCAGCGGCTGTGTACTTGAAATCACCGCTTTTACGTTGGCGTATTCGCCTTTAGGTAAGGTGAGGTACAAGTCGTTGGCAACGGTTGAGTTAAGTAGATTGTCGCTACCTTTCCACACTTTAAGTTGATTTACACTTTGATCTTTTTTGTAGACGAGTGTGGAATCAAAAAATTGAAAACTGTAATTGAGCAATTTTTGGCTCTCAGTGGCACGTGCAGCGTCCGTGGGCGCACCCAACACCACTGAAATGCGACGTGTGTTGTCACGTTTGGCAGACGAAATTAAGCAGTAGCCCGCAGATTCGGTGTGGCCGGTTTTCATGCCATCTACAAAAGGATCAAGCCAAAGCAGACGATTCCGGTTAGGTTGTTTGATATTGTTGTATTCATACTCTTTAATAGAATATAAACGTTTGTATTCTTCAGGGAAGTCATTGATGAGCGCAGTGGCAAGCTTAGACAAGTCTTCTGCCGTCGTATAGTGCTGCGGGTCTGGCAAGCCGGTAGCGTTCATATAGTGGGTGTTTTTCATGCCCAGTCTTTGTGCTTCTTTATTCATCATGCCGGCAAACAGTTCTTCGCTACTGGCGATGCCTTCGGCTAGAGTAATTGAAGCATCATTGCCTGACACAGTAATCATGCCATGCAACAGTTCATCAACCGTGACCGGTTTATTAGGCTCAATAAACATTTTTGAGCCTTCCACTTTCCAGGCTTTTTCACTCACCGGCAGTGTTTGGCTGAGTTGCAGATGGCCGTTTTTTAGTGCTTTTAAGCTTAAGTAAGCGGTCATGATTTTGGTGAGTGAGGCAGGCTCAACGCGCATTTTGGCGTTTTGGGTAGCAATCACATGGCCACTGTTAAAATCAGTGACCAAATACGCTTTCACCGCCAGACTTGGTGGTGGGGGTACTTGCGCATTGGCATAAGCCAGTTGCGGTAAGCTGATGCCAGCAAGCAATAAACTAGTAGAAATAATATGGATGCTGCGTGTGAATAATGGATGCTTGATCATTTGGGTCTATTTGAATGAGTAATTACTGATTGGTTACGATGGCTGAAGTGTTTAGTTGCTTGCGCACTTTATTAGCGGAAATGTCGGCTTCTTTTCTGGTTGGAAACGGACCAAGTTTCACGCGGTAAACGCCGTTATTATACACCTTAGTCACTGCCGCATTGCCTGCTAAATCCAAGCTGATAACTTTCTTCTGTAACAAGTCACCATTCGTTTCGTTTTTAAATGCACCTACTTGCACGTAATAAGTACTGTTGTTTTCAGTATCATTTTGTACTGTTGCTTTTGCAGCATTTACTACCGGCTCTGCTGTTTGTGTGTTGGTTGCGGTCTCAACTGCTAATGCTTTAGTCTCAGCAGGTTTGCTTGCAGCAACCACAGATGTAGATTGCATTTTTTTCAGCGCTTCCGGGCTGGTATCTATCCATTCAACTTCTACCATGCCGCTTCCTTGCTCAATTAAGCGCAGTTTATGCGCAGCCGCATAGGAGAGATCAATCAAGCGGTCACGTTTAAACGGCCCTCTGTCATTAATGCGCACAATCACCGAGCGTTTATTCGATAAGTTGGTGACTTTGACGTAACTGGGAATCGGCAGTGTGGTGTGCGCACCAGTCATGGCGTACATATCGTATACCTCGCCGCTGGAGGTTTTTTTGCCGTGATAACGCTTGCCGTACCATGAAGCTAAACCCTGCTGGGTGTAGGGCGCGTATTGCGTCATCGGTGTATATTTATTACCTAAAGCGGAATAAGGCTTGTTAGGGTAATTAAGCGGGGTTTCAGACTTGAGCTCAGCATCAGGGATGCTGTCTAAATTGCTGGGTGGATTGTCACCGGGGCCATCATCTAGGTAAAAAGCACCTTTGTTGCCGGGTGAGGCGGCTTGTGTGCCAGGTGTTTTTTTAACTGCTGCAGAGCCGCCGCAGGCAGTGATGAGGGTAATACATAAAATGATCACGAATCGTTGAAAACTAAACATTCTGTCACCTTTAGTAAATCTTGCGTAACCTTAAGTTGCAACTAGGTTTTTGTGCGTATGTATACTCATTAAAATACCAAAACCCAAACACAGCGTCACCATCGAAGTGCCACCATAACTAATCAGCGGTAACGGCACACCCACTACCGGTAGAATGCCGCTCACCATGCCCATATTCACAAAAGCATATGAGAAGAAATTGAGTGTGATGCTGCCTGCCAGCAATCTTGAAAACGTACTTTGTGCCTGTGAGGCAATCATTAAGCCACGCATGATAATAATGCTAAACAAACCTAACAATAGCATATTGCCCAGAAAACCAAACTCTTCGCTGAATACGGCAAAAATAAAATCCGTGGTGCGCTCCGGTAAAAAGTCGAGCTGGGTTTGTGTGCCGTTGAGCCAACCTTTGCCGGTGGCACCGCCGGAACCAATAGCAATAATCGCTTGAATGGTGTGGTAGCCAGCGCCTAGTGGGTCTTGCGTAGGGTCAAATAAAATTTCAATGCGTCGTCTCTGATAGTCATGCAACATAGACCAAAATACCGGCATCAGCGCCATCAGGCTGACTGATGCGCCTATCAAAAAGCGCCAGCTCAACCCTGCCAAAAACAACACATAAAATCCTGAAGAGGCAATCAGTAACGAAGTGCCTAAATCTGGCTGTTTCATAATCAATGCTACCGGCAGCGCCAACAACAAACCTGCGATGACAAAATTGGCGGCACTGGGTTTGCCTTCACGCGAGGCGAAATACCAAGCCAGCATCATCGGCATGGCAATACGCATGAGTTCTGAGGGTTGGATTTGTGTAAAGCCAATATTGAGCCAACGTCGTGCGCCATGGCTAATGGTGCCAAATAGCGCTACGGCAATCAGCAGCATCACGCCTAGCACATAAAGTATCAAGGCAACACGCTCAAGCTTTTGCGGTGAAATATTAGCGGCAACCCATAGCACGCTGAGCGCAACAGTCATGTTGATTAACTGTGCAGAGATGCGATCTACACTTTGCCCTGATGCGCTATACAACACAAATAGGCTTAGCAGCATGGCGAAAAATAAGCATGCCATCAGAAACGCGTCTATATGTTTGAATAAATGATGAAATAGTTTACTAATCATGCAGCGCTTCCTCGGGGGCATTTGGCACGGCGGCTTGCGCTTGCGCCTCTTTGCTGATTTCTTCTGCTGGCAGTTTGCCTAGTAAGTAATAGTCCATGACTTTTCTGGCAATCGGCCCTGCCGCCGAGCCACCATGCCCACCATTTTCAACAATCACCGCCAGTGCAATCGTCGGGTCATCGGCGGGCGCATAAGCGATAAACAAAGCATGGTCACGATGGCGTTCGTTAATGGCGCTTTCGTTATATTTTTCATTTTGCTTAATGCCAATCACTTGCGCAGTGCCGGTTTTTGCAGCAATTGAATAGCCTGCATTAGCACCTACACTGGCCGCGGTGCCGCCCGGCAGGGTCACATCTACCATGCCGCGTTTGACGATTTCCACGTTATCAGGATTCAGTTGCACTCGATCCAGTATTTTGTGCGGCACCATCTGACTTTTTCCAGACAGTTCGTTTTGGATTTCTGTTACCAGATGCGGGCGCATGGCCACACCTTGGTTTGCCAAAATGGCAGTGGCTTGTGCCAGTTGTAGCGGTGTGACCAAGGTGTAACCCTGACCGATACCTACAATCACAGTTTCGCCCGGATACCACGGCTGTTTAAATCTACGTTTTTTCCAATCTGGGGTTGGTAGTAAACCTTCAATTTCACCTTTGATGTCAAATTCAGATCGTTTACCAAAACCAAAATGACGCACAAAGTTCGTTAGGTTGTCGATGCCCAACTCTTGCGCCAAGCCATAGAAAAACGTGTCGCATGACACGGTAATGGCTTTTTGCATATCCACCGAGCCATGTCCGCTGGGTTTCCAGTCACGGTAACGATGACGGTTTCCCGGTAGCGTAAAAAACCCCGGGTCTTGTATGGAATATGGTGGTAAGCGTTTCCCGGCTTCTAAGCCAGCTAATGCCACAAATGGCTTGAAGGTTGAGCCAGGTGGATATACGCCGCGTAGTGGCCGGTTAATTAGCGGTTTATCCAGTGATTCATTCAGCGCTTTCCAGTTTTCACTGTCGATACCATCTACGAATAAATTGGGGTCAAATGTGGGTTGGCTGACATAGGTCAGCACTTCACCAGTTTTGGGGTTAATTGCCACCATCGCGCCGCGGCGATCACCAAACGCTTTTTCGGCAATTTCCTGCAGTTTAATGTCAGCTGATAATACGATGTTGTCGCCCGGGATAGGTGCGTTGCTCGAAAGTACGCGCACGGCATGGCCATCTGCGTCAATTTCAACCTGCTGAAAACCAGTGGTGCCATGCAGATATTTTTCGTAATACTGCTCTAACCCGCTTTTGCCGATATGGTCAGAGCCTTTGTAGTTGGAAAGGTCACCGGATTTTTCTAGGTTTTCTAGGTCTTTGTCGTTAATACGTCCGATATAGCCGATCATGTGTGAAGCGGTTTTGCCGAGCGGATAATGGCGGAATAAGCGTGATTTAATTTCTACCCCGGGAAACCGATAATGATTCACTGCGAATTTTGCGGCCTCTAATTCATTGAGATGGGTGCGAATCGGAATACTTTCAAAGCTGTGACTTTGCTCGCGAAATTTTTTAAAGCGTTTACGGTCAAGGCTGCTGATTTCAACCAGCTTGGCGATTTCTGCGATGGTTTGTTCTAGGTTTTCGACTTTTGCGGGCGTAATTTCCAAGGTGTAGGCAAAAAAGTTGTGCGCCAGCACTGCGCCGTTTCTATCTAAAATTAAGCCGCGGTTCGGAATAATCGGCACCAGTGAAATGCGATTATTTTCTGCTAACGTCTGATAATGGTTGTATTGCTTGAGTTGCAAATAAGAAAAGCGAAACGCCAGCAATGCAAATAAAGCAAATACCGCAACCGCAGCAAACCCGAGCCGCACCCTAAAATAGTATTGCTCGTGCTGGTAGTTTTTTAGTTCTGCACCCATGCCTGAGTTATTGACCGTGTGAATGTCTGCCGGTATTTAAACCCAAGCTGACTGCAAGTTGCCAAAGTAAAACACCGCTAACACTAGGAATGAAATAAGACCAGCCTATAAATTGATGTCCAGAAAAGGCTTTTAGAATGAGCAAAATAATCTGCGCTAAAATTAATAACGAGAACACATACACCAGCTGTTGGGTTTTGCTGAACAAAACCAGACGACGTTGATAAATAACGGCAAAAAACGCAGTGATGGTATACGCCAGTGCATATTGGCCAAAAATACCGCCCATGGCTAAGTCCACCCATAACCCCATAAACCATGCGGTACCGACACTGCATAAATTAGGCGCGCGCAGCAGCCAAAATAGAATCACCAACAACATAAAATCAGGGCGAAAGCTTAAAACAAAATTTGACCATGGAAAAAGAATACAAATGTAAGCTAGCAGCAGCGAGAGATACACGGATTGAATTTTAATTTTGTGCATGACCTGATCTCGTTTCTTGCGCTGTAGGTTTTTTCACAGTGCTTGGCGCCGCAGTCTGGCTAGGTGTTTGTGCGGTATTCTCGGACGCAACTGGCACATTGGCTTTTTCGGCCGGGCTAGGTATTTTGCCAGCTTGATTCAGTGCTGGTTTCAGTTCAGTACTTGGTTTGGCTTTAGGAATACTCACCAGCAGCACTTGGCGGCTATTTTCTATACCGGCAGTGGGTAAGCAAATAATGTGCGCAAACGGCGAGTCTGGTGAGGTTTTCATTTCAAAAACGCTAGCTACGGCAAGGCCAGCCGGATAAATGCCATCAATACCGGATGTGACTAGTTTGTCACCGACCTGAATATCTACATTAGCCGGCAGGTAAGGTAGCTCCAGGGTGTTGTCGCGACCATGACCAAAAGCAATGGCACGCAAGCCGTTACGTTCGACTTGCACTGGAATGGCAAGTGATTTGTCGGTAATCAAAGTCACTTCGCTGGTAGCAGGGTAAGTGCGCGTGACCTGGCCAATAACACCGGTAGCATCCACGGCTGCTGCGCCAGTGACTATCAGATGATTAGTGCCGCGATTGACGACCACTTTTTTGGTAAATGCATCACGTCCAACGTGCTCGATTTCTGCCAAGGTACTGGCTTCGGTTAGTGCTTGCTGTGCTTGCAGAAGATTGCGTAAATTATCATTTTCCAAGGACAGTAGATTGAGTTTCTGCAAGTCTGCTGCTTGCTTTAACGCCTGCTTTTTTAATTGCGCATTTTCAGCAAGCAAATGGTGATGCGTAGAAAAATATTCGTCACTGAGTGCATAGAGATCGGATGGGGCGTTGGCAATCACCTGTAACGGGTGCAATAGCGACACCAAGTTTTGACGCATATCATTTAAGTATTGCAGTCTGGAATCTGTTGCCATCAGTGCGAGTGATAGCGCGGTGAAGAAGGTCAACCTTGCGAGGGGGCTGGGGCCGCGCACAAAAAAGGCAGGGGCTGGTTGCTGGTCGAAATTTTGATGAATACCGCGCATCATGCTGTGACTTTAATGAATCTCGATTTTCCAGTTAGTGTATAAACATTAGGCCGTTGTGCACGGCCTAATGTCATATAGAGCATTATGTTTTTCAAAGAAATAACAGTGCTGTGGATATTACGGCTATGAGTTACTCGTAAGCGAAAACGCTGCCCAATTTGTCCATCTCGTCCAGCGCACGGCCACAACCGCGTGCCACGCATGTGAGCGGGTCTTCTGCAACAATCACTGGCAGGCCAGTTTCTTCGATTAACAATCGGTCTAGGTCGCGCAACAAGGCGCCGCCGCCAGTAAGCACCATGCCTTTTTCGGCAATGTCTGCACCTAACTCAGGTGGGGTTTGTTCTAGCGCTGATTTCACTGCACCAACAATCGCATTGAGTGGTTCAGTTAAAGCTTCGAGAATTTCATTGCTTGAAATCGTAAATTTACGTGGCAAGCCTTCTGCTAAGTTACGTCCTGTCACTTCCATTTCTAATACGGTAGAGCCCGGGAATGCAGAACCGATTTTCTTTTTGATGGCTTCAGCCGTAGGCTCTGAAATTTGCATGCCGTAATTGCGGCGGATGTAATCGATAATGGCTTGGTCGAACTTGTCGCCACCCACACGCTCAGATTTGGCGTAAACAATACCACCTAATGAAATCACGCCAACTTCAGTAGTGCCGCCACCAATATCCACTACCATAGAGCCAGTGGCCTCGGCTACCGGCATGCCAGCGCCAATCGCAGCAGCCATAGGTTCTTCAATTAAAAACACTTGTTTAGCACCCGCGCGCTCCGCAGATTCTTTAATGGCACGTCGCTCAACTTGAGTAGAGCCAACCGGCACGCAGATGATAATGCGTGGGCTTGGTGCAAACCAGCGTGAATCGTGTACGCGACGGATAAAATATTTGAGCATTTGCTCAGTGATGGTGAAGTCGGCAATCACGCCGTCTTTCATCGGACGAATCGCTTGAATATTGGCAGGCGAACGACCCAGCATGCCTTTAGCTTCAGCACCTACTGCCAGCAAGATTTTTTTACCGTTAGGACCACCTTCAAGGCGGATGGCAACCACTGACGGCTCGTCGAGCACAATACCCTTGCCGCGTGCGTAAATGAGCGTGTTTGCTGTGCCTAAGTCAATCGCCAGGTCATTTGAAAAATAACTACTTATAGAGCCGAACATTATGATTTTCCTGAAGTTGGTGCTTTGAGTAATAACGGGCTGTTATCTTAATCTAGTCTAGCGATTAAGGTGCGCCTTAAATCAGGGTATAATACCGCATATCCTGTTGAAAATTAAGATGCAATACAAAAATCAAACTGAATTGATACTTAAATTTGGCAGCGAAAGTTATTCACAAAATTTTTTAAAAATGAATGATTTGGTTTTGAAATAATCAAATCGCTCTAACTATCATTTCGGATGATTGAAGCATGGCACTCAGTATTGAAGATATCAAAAAAATAGCGCATTTGGCGCGCATCGAGGTGAGTGAAAGTGATGCCGCCGCAACTTTGACCAAACTTACCGGTATTTTAGGCCTCATCGAACAGATGCAAGCGGTAGATACTAAGGGCATCGCTCCAATGTCGCATTCGCAAGACGTGGTGCAGCGCCTGCGTGAAGATGTGGTCACCAAAACCAATCAGCGTGAAGCATTTCAAAAAGTCGCACCAGTTCTTGGTAACGGCTCCACAGATCAAGCCGTAGATAGCGGCTTGTATCTTGTTCCTAAAGTCATCGAGTAAGCGCAATATGATTAACTGTAGCTTAAAAGCCTTAGGCCAAATGCTGGCCAAAAAACAAGTTTCCAGTGTGGAGTTAACACAGGAGTTTTTAAACCGAATTGATACGCTTAATCCGGAAATTAATGCTTATATCGCGTTGGATAAAAATAAATCACTCGCGCAAGCGAAAGCGGCCGATATACGCATTGCGGCAGGTAGTGCTGCGCCACTCACTGGCATTCCGATTGCACAAAAAGATATTTTTTGTGCCACTGGCTGGAAAACCACCTGCGGTTCAAAAATGCTGGCTAACTTTGTAGCGCCTTATGATGCGCATGTAATCTCGCAATTTGACGCAGCAGGCGCAGTGAATTTGGGTAAAACCAATATGGATGAGTTCGCCATGGGTTCGTCGAACGAAACCAGTTATTTCGGCGGCGTAAAAAACCCTTGGGATTTCACGCGTGTGCCTGGCGGCAGTAGTGGCGGCAGTGCAGCAGCAGTCGCAGCGCGCATGTGTGCCGCAGCTACCGGTACTGATACCGGCGGTTCGATTCGTCAGCCAGCATCACTCTGTGGCTTTACCGGTTTAAAACCAACCTATGGCGTGGTGTCACGTTATGGCATGATTGCCTTTGCTTCGAGTCTGGACCAAGCTGGCCCGATGGCAAAATCAGCGGAAGATTGCGCACTGATGATGAACGTGATGGCAGGTTTTGATGAGCGTGACTCCACCAGCTTGCAACGCGACAAAGAAGATTACACACGTGACTTAAACAAGCCACTAAATGGTTTGCGTGTTGGTTTGCCGAAAGAGTTTTTTGCTGATGGTTTGGATGCCAACGTCGCAAAAGTGGTTGAAACTGCCATTGCTGAATACAAAAAACTGGGTGCGGAAATTGTTGAAATTTCATTACCTAATACTGGTTTGTCGATTCCGGTGTATTACGTGTTAGCGCCAGCTGAGGCTTCTAGTAACTTGTCACGTTACGATGGTGTACGTTACGGTCATCGTGCCGCCGAATATACCGATTTGATGGATATGTACTGCAAGAGCCGCGCTGAAGGTTTTGGTGCTGAAGTAAAACGCCGTATTCTGATCGGCACTTATGTGCTGAGCGCAGGTTATTACGATGCGTATTATTTAAAAGCCCAGCAAATTCGTCGCCTGATTGCGCAAGACTTTGAAGAAGCCTTCAAGCATTGTGACGTGATTATGGGGCCAGCTGCACCTTCTACCGCGTTTAAAGCCGGTGAAAAAGTAGACGACCCAGTCGCGATGTATTTGCAGGATATTTATACTATTTCTACTAACTTGGCAGGCTTGCCCGGCATGAGTATTCCGGCTGGTTTTAGCGCTGGCAGTGATGGCAAAGCCTTGCCGGTAGGTTTGCAGATTATCGGTAATTATTTTGATGAGGCGCGCATGCTGAATGTTGCACATCAATATCAACAAGTCACAGATTGGCATACACGCATGCCAGAACTTAACACGCTGAAGGAAGTTGCGTAATGGAATGGGAAGTCGTCATCGGGTTGGAAACACACACCCAGCTGCAAACTAAAACCAAGATTTTTTCAGGCGCTTCTACTGCGTTTGGCTCAGAGCCAAACACGCAAGCTTGTGAAGTAAGCTTGGCTTTTCCTGGGGTATTGCCAGTGCTGAACAAAGAAGCCGTAAACTGCGCCATCAAGTTCGGTTTGGCGGTAAACGCGCAAATTACGCCACGCTCTGTATTTGCACGTAAAAACTATTTTTACCCAGATTTGCCCAAAGGCTACCAAATTAGTCAGTATGAATTGCCGGTAGTGGGTAAAGGCATGATTACCATACAAGTGCCTGCGGTAGGTAAAAACCCAGCCTATGAAAAAGTGGTCAACATCACCCGTGCGCACTTGGAAGAAGATGCAGGTAAATCGGTACATGGTGCTGTTGAAGGCATGAGTGGCATCGACCTCAACCGTGCTGGTACGCCATTGTTGGAGATTGTGACTGAGCCTGACATGCGCTCTGCTGCCGAAGCAGTGGCCTACGCCAAAAAGCTGCATGAGCTAGTGCAATGGATAGGCATCTGTGATGGCAATATGCAAGAAGGTAGCTTCCGCTGTGATGTGAACGTGTCGGTGCGCCCTAAAGGCACTGACAAACTGGGCACACGCCGTGAGATTAAAAATCTCAACTCGTTCAAGTTTATGCAGCAAGCGATTGAATTTGAAACGCGCTGGCAGATAGAAACCCTAGAAGATGGCGGCACCATAAGCCAAGCCACCGTATTGTTTAACCCGGATACTGGTGAAACCCGCGCCATGCGCAGTAAAGAAGAAGCCAACGATTACCGTTATTTTCCTGATCCCGATTTATTGCCATTAGAAATTACCGAAGCCGATAAGGATCGCGTCAGGGCGCAAATGCCAGAATTGCCAGAAGCGATGAAAGCACGTTTTGAGGCGGATTTTGGCTTAACCAGTTACGATGCTGCATCACTCACCTCAAGCTTGGACTTGGCTAATTATTTCGTGGCAACTGTTCATGCAGGTGCTGATGCTAAGCCAGCCGCTAACTGGGTGATGGGTGCAGTTTCGGCAAAATTGAATGCAGAAGAAAAATCTATTGCGCAATCACCACTCACTGCAGTGCAACTGGCCAGCTTGATTAAACGCATTATGGATAACACCATTTCTAACAACGCAGCTAAGCAAGTATTTGAAGCGCTGTGGAACGGTGAAGGTGGAGTGGATGCCATCATTGAAGCCAAAGGCTTGAAGCAAGTTTCTGATACTGGCGCGATTGAAGCGATTATTGATGAAGTATTAGCAGCAAATGCAGCAATGGTAGAAGAGTTTAAAGCGGGTAAAGAAAAAGCTTTTAATGCCTTGGTGGGTCAAGCCATGAAAGCCTCTAAAGGTAAAGCTAACCCGGCACAGGTTAATGAAATGCTGAAGAAAAAGTTAGGTGCTTGATTTAAAGTTTAATAAAACATCTTTACATCAAAACTCTTTGCGATATAAATATCGCTCCTACTATATGGCTCTAGCATGTATTCCTGTAGGAGCGATGTTCAGATCGAGAACATAACTTATTGGCTCTGATTCATGCCGCGCAAATACAAATAACGCTTTTTATCTTCTTCAAAACGCTGACGTATGCTGTCTATTGCTTGCTGACGCTCGGCGATTCTTTGGTCTATTTTTGCTAGCACGACTTGGCAGGCCTCTAGCTCGTTAGTTAAATAAGCCGGCAACGGCTTCTTATCTTTGGTAAAAACGCTGGCCTGCGCGTTGGTTTTGTCGCATTTTTTTTGGTTACTCGCGCGGTCTTGCTGCAAACTTTTGATGGCCATCAAGTCTGGCTCTAGGTTACGTTGTCGCGTCAGGTCTATCTCTTCTGCATTACTAAATGTGCCCAGCAGTGCCTTATCTTTTTTATCTTGCTCGATTTTTGCTTGTTCGGCTGCTTGATCTTGATAAGTTCCGATTTTGTTTTGCTGCACAGTAATGCCTTGCTTATTCATAAGCGAGTTCTCGCGATTTGAATACTGTGGCGGAATCTTGTCACCATAGTGGGTGACGCCTTTTTCGTCTTTCCATTTGACGATGCGGCCATTGTTGTCTGCATTGCTAGCTTGGCAGAAAAGAATTGATATCGTGCATAGCATGATGTTGATGCATTTTTTAAATGCATCATGACCCATAGCGTTTGCGCTGTGGCTGACACTGAAATGTAAGGCTAAAATCATGATGGATATGCTACCTTTGTGTTTTAGCGCATTGGATACAGCCTGATGAATATCAAATTACACCATACTTTTGACGGTATGCTTCTACTGCATGCAAATTTTGCACCATATTTTTGGTTGTTAGGTAATTTAATAAATCATGCAGATTGGCAATCGCGCATACTGGCAGGTGATTATTCGCAATTACTTCTTGTACCGCAGACAGCTCGCCCAAGCCTTTTTCCTGACGGTCAATCGCAATTGCAACACCACAAGCCTCTGCGCCACTGGCTTTTATCAGCTCTACGGATTCTCTAACCGAAGTGCCTGCTGAAATCACATCGTCGATAATGAGTACGCGGCCTTGTAATGGGCTGCCCACAATAGTGCCGCCTTCGCCGTGGTCTTTAGCTTCTTTGCGGTTGTAAGCATACGGAATATTTCTGCCGTCTTTGGCAAAAGCAATGGCAATGCTAGCCGCTAAAGTGATGCCTTTGTAAGCTGGACCAAACAGCATGTCGAATTCAATGCCTGAATTTTTAATGGCGGCCGCATAAAATTCGCCCAGTTTCATCAGGCTGACGCCATCGTTGAATAAGCCAGCATTGAAGAAGTAAGGGCTTAAGCGCCCTGCTTTGGTTTTAAATTCACCAAAGCGTAAAACCTCTTTTTCAATCGCAAATGCGATAAACTCTTGTCTAAATTGGTCTGTCTGCGCCATCGTATTTTCTATCTATCATTAATCAGGAATAAAGTTTTGAAGATTATATCGTTAAATTTAAACGGCATTCGTTCTGCCACCAATAAAGGTCTCTATGCATGGCTTAAAAAACAGGATGCAGACATCATTTGCATGCAGGAAATTAAAGCGCAAGTGACTGACATGACGACCCAGATGTTGAATCCTGAAGGTTATTTTGGTTATTTTCATTATGCCGAGAAAAAGGGCTACAGTGGCGTAGGCATCTATTCCAAGCAGCAGCCCGATGCGGTAATAGAAGGTTTAAGCATGGCGGATATAGATAGCGAAGGGCGCTATATCGAAGCAAGATTCGGTAATTTAAGTGTGGTTTCGCTGTATTTGCCCTCTGGGTCTAGTGGTGAAGAGCGACAAGCTTTTAAGTTTGATGTGATGGCGCGTTTCATGCCGCATTTACAAGCCTTGAAACAAAGCGGGCGCGATGTGGTGGTGTGTGGTGACTGGAATATTGCGCACAAAGAAGCCGATTTAAAAAACTGGAAAGGTAATAAAAAGAATTCTGGATTCTTGCCAGAAGAGCGCGCTTGGCTCAGCGCGTTATTTGATGATGTGGGCTGGGTAGATGTTTACCGTAAGCTACATCCGGATACTACGGATGCTTGTTATACCTGGTGGAGCAACCGCGGACAAGCTTGGGCGAAGAACGTGGGTTGGCGTATTGACTACCAAATTGCAACGCCGGAATTTGCAGCAAAAGCACTAGCAAGCAGCGTTTATAAAGAGGAGCGTTTTAGTGACCATGCGCCATTAATTATCGAATACGCAGGCTAGCACTAATTGCAAAGTGGTAAACGCAGGCTTTGTAAAATGCTGCCGCTACGTCGATTTTGCGCAAATACTACAGCCCCTGCATTGCGCGTTTTCCAGTCTGATTTGAGAATGAACGCTTTGGAAAATTGGTTTTTGTTGTCAAACGTGTAGGGACCAAACAACTCTCGCACCACATAGTCATGTTTGAGTGTACGCCCCATGTTTTCACCTGCGTTAATCATACTATTGAGTTTGTTTTCATAAAGCGCCACATAGACATCTGCATCTTTGGCGTCATCAGTGAGCATGGTTTGGGCAGCTGCGCTGATTAAAATTTCACCATTGTCTTTATTGCTAAAATTCAGGCTCAGCTCGGCAGTTGCCGGCTGTTGATGAATGCTGTTGATGCCCTGTTCAAGTCGCGTATCGTTCCAGCTTCTAAAATCTTTGCCGTTGAGTATAAATTGTGGGGTATAAACAAAGCCTAAGCCACCTTGTGCTGCTGATTTACGTTGACGCTCGGTATAGCTGGCTTTAGCAAAGCGGTCTTTCCAGCCAATATAATCCCAATAATCCACATGAAAAGCCAAGGGCACTAATTTTTGATCATTGATTTTGAGTCCGCTCAACCACTGGTCGGCGGGTGGGCAGCTGCTACAACCTTCTGAGGTATAAAGCTCAAGTAGTGGCACGGTATGTTTAGCGCTTTTGGCACTGCATTCGGCTGCTGTTAATTGCGTGCTTAATGTTACTAGCGCTAAGCCAAGCAAAAGTCTGTGTGTATGAAGCATAAAATACCTCCTTGAAGATGGAGATAAGTCGCGCTTAGGCTTAAAGCCTTACACAAGTTTATTTAAGGCCGGGTTTGATTTCGTTCCAAGGAGCGATTTTGATGAGTAGCAGCATGCCCGGCACTGCAAGCGCAAAGCACAGCATATAAAAATTAAACCAGCCCATGGTTTCTACCATGAAGCCAGTAGCTGCATTCGCAAAGGTACGTGGCACTGCCGCCAAGCTGGTGAACAGTGCAAATTGTGTAGCGGTGTAAAGCGGGTGCGTGGTGTGGGCAATGTAAGCTACAAATGCCGCGGTGCCTAAGCCTACGCCAAACGCCTCAACGCCGATTACCAAACCCAGTAATGGAATATTGTGCGAGGCAGTTGCCAGCCAAGCAAAGCCTAAAATCGCCACCATCTGCACTGCGCCAAATATCCACAGTGAGCGGTTAATGCCAAGCTTAATCATCCACACGCCACCTAATAAACCGCCGATGACACTAGGCCATAAGCCAGCGTTTTTAGCAATTAAACCAATTTCGGTTTTGCTATAACCCATGTCTAAATAAAACGGTGTTGCCAGTGCGGTGGCCATGCTGTCGCCGAGTTTATACAGAAAAATAAATGCCAAAATAATCAGCGCAGATTTAACGCCATTGCGCCCGATAAATTCTTTGAACGGCTCCACAACGGCAGCGCGCAGGGTTTTTGGGGCGCCATTTTTGAGCATGGGTTCTGATACCAGTATGGTCATCACTACGCCAGGTAGCATGAACAAAGCGGTAATCATAAATACGCTACTCCACGCCATGTGGTCGGCCAAAATGAGTGATAGTGAGCCCGGAATAAGTCCAGCGATTTTATATGCGTTCACGTGTACTGCGTTACCTAAACCTAGCTCGGCGTCGATTAACAGCTCGCGACGGTAAGCATCTAGTACTATGTCTTGGCAGGCACTGAAGAAGGCCACCACAGTGGCCAAATACGCAATCGTCCAAATATCAAAAGCGGGTTTGAATAAGCCGAATAAAGGGATGGAAACCAGCAGGAATAATTGCGTGATGAGGAGCCAGCCGCGTCTTCTGCCTAAAGGAGGCGTGTAGCGGTCAAACAGCGGCGCCCACAAAAATTTCCAGGTAAAAGGCAAATTGATGAGCGCAAACAAACCTATCGCTTTAAGATTCACACCTTCTGAGCGCAGCCATGCGGGTAACAGGCTAATCAGAATATAAAGCGGTAACCCTGAACTAAAGCCGGTAAAAATACAAATGAGCATTTTTTTGCTCATTAGCGATTGGCGGATAGTGGGTTGGGCGATGGTTTGCAAGGTTTAGGGCTTTGCCGTTAAGCGATACATGGCAAGGTTGCCTAATAGATTTGGCATAAAGCTCACTTCATTGCCATCGGTAATCACTTTGCGTTCCAATATGTTGATATTGTGATTTTCGCAGAAAATATCAAAATCGTTAATCGTGCATAAATGCACATTAGGTGTGTCATACCACTGGTAAGGCAGCGTTTTAGACACTGGCATCTGCCCCATGGTAATCTGCCAGCGGTTGCGCCAGTAGCCAAAGTTGGGAAAGGTAACAATCACTTCTTGACCAACACGTAACATCTCCAGCACTATGCCTTCGGTGTTGTGCATGGCTTGCAACGTTTGCGACAAAATCACTGTATTGAA
Source organism: Methylotenera sp. 24-45-7 (assembly GCA_002281815.1). Taxonomy (GTDB): domain Bacteria; phylum Pseudomonadota; class Gammaproteobacteria; order Burkholderiales; family Methylophilaceae; genus Methylotenera. Next base: position 8,735 of record NCHI01000009.1, on the reverse strand, counting down.
TGACTGATTTTCAAAGCCTGACAGGCCATCTTCCAAGTCCATCTGAATCACATTGGTGCCATTTTGTATGCAGGCCAGCAGGTTGGCGTCATCTTTTTCTACACCATAGCCTTTCACTTCCAGCGAGCCGCTTAAAAATTGCAACAACTCGCCATCGCCGCAGCCAAGGTCTAGTACTTTAGAGTTAAACTTAACCCAGCTTGCAATAATTGCAAAATCCTGTCTAAAATTTGTAATATTTACACTATTTTTCATGGTGATTGCCAATCTGAATCTTGCTTAAATAGCTGCGCAAAATCGCATGGTAATGCGCATCCGGCATTAAAAACGCATCGTGGCCATGTGCTGCAGTCACTTCGGCATAACTCACTTTGCTTTCATTATCGAGCAGCGCTTTGACGATTTCACGTGAGCGCGCCGGTGAAAAGCGCCAGTCACTGGTAAACGATACAATTAAAAATTCAGCTTTGGTGCTACTAAGGGCTAAGCTTAAATCGCCGCCAAATGCTAATGCCGGGTCGTAATAGTCCAAAGCGCGCGTCATGCGTAAGTAAGTGTTGGCATCAAAGCTGCCAGCAAATTTGTCGCCTTGATAACGTAAATAAGATTCCATTTCAAATTCAACATCAAAGCTATATTTAATGGTGTCTTTGAGTTTGCGACCAAATTTTTCACCCATCACATCGTCGCTCAGGTAAGTAATGTGACCTAACATACGCGCAATACGCAAGCCGCGTCTTGGCACGACGCCATGCTCGTAATAGTCGCCACCATGAAACTCGGGGTCGGTGATAATTGCTTGTCGCGCTACTTCGTTAAAGGCCATGTTTTGCGCGGTTAAATTAGGCGCAGAGGCGATGATTAAGGCATGTTGCACGCGCTCAGGATAAGCAATTGTCCATTGTAAACATTGCATACCGCCTAGGCTGCCACCTACTACTGCGGCTAGCTGTGTAATGCCTAGCTTATCTAGCAGGCGCGCTTGTGAATTGACCCAATCTTCTACGGTAACGATTGGGAAGGCAGACCCCCAAGGTTTTCCGCTATCAGGATTAATGCTGGAAGGGCCGCTAGAGCCATGGCAGCCACCTAGATTGTTTAAGCCGATAACAAAGAATTTATTCGTGTCTAGCGGTTTTCCTGGGCCAATAAAATTGTCCCACCAGCCAGGGTATTTGTCGTTTTGGCTGTATATACCAGCTACGTGATGGTTGCCAGAAAGCGCATGGCAAATAAGCACTGCATTCGATTTTTCGGCATTGAGTGTGCCATAAGTCTCATACACTAAATCATATTGCGCCAGTACATGACCGCTTTTGAGTGGTAATGCTTCGCTAAAATGCGCAATTTGTGGGGCAACGATGCCAACAGAGTTATTTTCAGACATGCGCTGATTATACTATGGCTATAATCGGCTTTAATAGGGCTGCTAAAAAAGAAGACAATGCCTTACTGCCAGTGAGTGCTTACTATGAGTGGATTTTTTCCGATAGTAACGCGGTCATTGCCGCCAAAGTCTTTAATAGTTTCAACATTCAGCAAACCAATCTGCGCCATTAAATCTGCCACTGCTTGTGCCTGATTGTAGCCATGCTCGAGCATGAGCCAACCTTGTGGTTTTAAATGCACTAAGCAATCATCAATAATTGTTCGGATGTCGTCTAAGCCGTCTTGCCCAGAAGCAAGTGCGCTGATGGGTTCAAAACGTAAATCACCTTGTGTTAGGTGTGTGTCATCCTGCTCAATATAGGGTGGATTGCTCACGATTACATCAAAGCGTACTTGTTCTAAGGCGCTAAACCAGTCACTTAGTAAAAATTGCACGTTGCTAATTTGTAAGTGTTCGGCATTTCTTTGTGCAACTGCCAAAGCGGCTTGTGAGGCATCTACTGCGATGACTTGGGCTTGTGGGCGATGTTTGGCAATCGCCATTGCAATTGCACCGCTACCTGTGCCTAAATCTAAAACAGTTACCCCGTCATTCCGACGTATGTCGGAATCCAGCGTTTTATAGTTATCTGCCTGAAAGACACTGGATTCCGACATACTTCGGAATGACGTATTGGTAATAACTTTATCTACAGCAATTTTTGCCAACGCAATCTCTACCAAGGTTTCCGTATCGGCGCGTGGAATTAAAGTATCTGGTGTAACCATGAAATTTAAACCATAGAACTCTCGCTCACCAAGTATGTAAGCAATAGGCACACCTTTGGCTCTACGTTCAATCAAGCTGTTAAATTCCGCTAGTTTTTCAGGCACTAAGTTTTCATTCTCATGTGCAATCAGCCATGCCCGATTGACGTTGAGTGTGTGCTGAAGCAGTAACTGCGCATCAAGTTTTGCTTCACCGCTATTGGAAACATTGGCTAAAACAGCTTGCGCCGAGGCGAGTGCATGCGCAATTTTCATGATAAATTAAACTTGCAAAACTTAATTATCTTCACCCAAGCTTGCCAGCAAATCTGCCTGATGTTCTGCCGACAATGCGCCTATGAGTTCGTCCATATCACCTTCGGTAATGGCATCAATTTTGTATAAAGTGAGATTGATGCGATGGTCGGTAATGCGGCCCTGCGGATAATTGTAAGTGCGGATGCGCTCAGAGCGGTCGCCGCTACCAATCAGGCTTTTACGCTCGGAGGCGATTTTGGATTGCTGCTCATCCACTTGTTTGGCTTTAATGCGAGCTGCCAACACTGCCATGGCTTGTGCTTTATTGGCGTGCTGGCTGCGGCCTTCCTGACATTCCACCACGATGCCGGTAGGTGCATGGGTAATGCGCACCGCAGAATCGGTTTTATTGATGTGCTGACCACCCGCGCCACTGGCACGGTAAGTATCAATACGGATGTCTGCCGGGTTAATCACCACGTCAGATACTTCGTCGGCTTCGGGTAATACTGCAACCGTACAGGCGCTGGTGTGAATGCGCCCTTGCGTTTCGGTGTCTGGCACACGCTGCACACGGTGGCCGCCAGACTCGAATTTGAGTTTGGAATAAGCGCCGTAACCTACTATTTTGGCAATAATCTCTTTGTAGCCGCCAATTTCAGATTCATTGGCAGACATGACTTCAACCTTCCAGCCCTGACGCTCCGCGTAGCGAGAATACATGCGATATAAATCACCTGCAAATAAGCCAGACTCATCACCGCCGGTGCCAGCACGAATTTCCAAAAATATGTTTTTCTCATCATTTGGATCTTTGGGGAGCAATAACTTTTGCAGCTCGGCTTCTACATTTTCCAGTGTGGCTTTGCCTGCATCAATTTCTTCTTGCGCAAACTCTTTCATTTCCGGGTCGCTCAGCATTTTTTGCGCTTCGGCAATGTCTAGTTCGGTTTGTACAAAAGTGCGATATTGCTCAACGATGGGCGTAATTTCGGCATGCTCACGCGTGAGTTTGCGATAATTGTCCATGCTGGCAGTGGCGTCTTCGCTGCTGAGTAAGCGGTTTACTTCGTCTAGGCGCTCGCTTAAATTGGCGAGCTTGGTAATCATGCTAGGTTTCATTTGCTGCTTCTTTAACTTTTAATTTGATACAGTTGTTTTAAAACGTCTTCAAGTTTTGCGTGTTCTTCACCATGGCTTTGATTGAGCGCATGGCTAGGGGCATGTAAAAATTTATTGGTGAGGCCGCTGCTAAAAGCTTCCAGCACTTTTTCTGGACTTTCGCCTTTTTGCAGTTGTTTGAGTGCTTTTTCAAGTTCGGTTTTGCGGGTTGCTTCAAACTGGTCGCGCAATGCTTTGATGGTAGGCACCGCATCACGCTTTTTGAACCACTGCATAAAGTTTTCAACGCGGTTTTCCACAATCAGTTCTGCTTCCACTGCCGCTGTTTGGCGGTTTTCAATACCGTCAGATACCACTTGTGCCAAGTCGTCCACCGTGTATAAAAACACATCATCCAAGTCTGCAACTTCAGATTCGATATCACGCGGTACAGCTAAATCCACCATAAAAATTGGGCGATGGCGGCGGGTTTTGATGGCGGTTTCAACCATGCCTAAGCCAATAATCGGCAACTGGCTGGCGGTGGACGTGACCACAATATCAAAATCAGCAAAGTGCGCAGGCAGGTCGTTGAGCAAAATGGCTTGGGTTTTTACATTTTGTAGCGCAATTTTTTCTGCCAAATTGGAGCCACGCTCAATAGTGCGGTTAGCAATGGTAATACTTTTAGGTTTTTGTGCAGCAAAATGGTCTGCACACAGTTCTATCATTTCGCCAGCGCCAATAAATAATACTTTTTGCTGATTAATGTCACCAAAAATACGTTGCGCTAATTTAACTGCGGCAGCAGCCATGGAAATCGAGTTGGCGCCAATATCGGTATTGGTGCGCACTTCTTTGGCGACTTCAAAGGTGCGCTGAAATAATTTATGCAGCAAAGTGCCTAGCGTGCCTGCATCTTGCGCAATTTTGACCGATTGTTTGAACTGTCCTAAAATCTGCGGTTCGCCCAGTACCATGCTATCAAGCCCCGATGCTACTCTGAATGCATGTTTCACTGCCTCGTCATTTGGCAGCGTGTAAATATAAGGTGCAATCGCGTCTTTATCCAGCTTGTGATATTGCGATAGCCAATTCAGCGCTTTTTGCGGGTCATCGGTGCTGCAATACAGCTCAGTACGGTTGCAAGTGGATAGTATGGCCGCTTCAGATGCGCCATTTGCGGTCAATTCATGCAAGGCAACGCCGAGAAGATCGCTATTAAAAGCGATGTGTTCGCGGATTTGAATGGGGGCGGTGGTGTGGTTCACGCCTATAACGTATAACTGCATAAGGTGTAATTTTGCGGGATTGCCTTATGTTAAGCAAGAAGCATCATGTTATTCGTAAAAAATAAGGTTAAAATAGTGGTTTAGTAGTTAAAACATTTTAATTTGATGGACAACGCCATGGATAAAACTTTTAGAATTGCCCCTAGTATTCTTTCAGCAAACTTCGCAAAACTTGGTCAAGAAATTGAAGATGTCATTACCTCAGGTACCGACATTGTTCACTTCGACGTGATGGATAACCATTACGTGCCAAACCTGACGATTGGTCCATTGGTATGTGATGCGATTCGCGAAACAGCAAAAAAAGTAGGCGCATTGATTGATGTGCATCTGATGGTGAAGCCAGTTGACCGCATTATTCCTGATTTTGCTAAAGCCGGTGCCAACATTATTACCTTCCACCCAGAAGCATCTGAGCATATCGACCGTAGCTTGGCGATGGTGCGTGACTTGGGTTGCAAATCAGGTTTGGTATTTAACCCAGCTACACCATTAAGCTATTTAGATCACGTGATGGATAAAGTAGACATGATTTTGCTGATGTCAGTGAACCCTGGCTTTGGTGGTCAAAAATTCATTCCTGAAACATTAGAAAAACTGAAATTAGCCCGTGCACGTATTGATGCCTACTATGAAAAAACTGGCCGTCAAATCTGGCTGGAAGTCGACGGTGGCGTGAATGCGCAAAACATCGCCGAAATCGCTCGTGCCGGTGCAGATACCTTTGTTGCTGGTTCAGCTATTTTTGGCTCACCTAAAGACAGCGACCCTAACCGTTATAACACTGTGGTTGGCGAAATTCGCGCATCACTGGCTACTGTTAAGTAACGCATCAGAAAGGCACCAAATACTTGGTGCCTTTTTTACTGGATATTCACTTAAGTTATCGTCATGGCTTTTCACGTTAAAGCTGTCATGTTTGACCTCGACGGCACACTGATACACACCGCGCCAGAAATTGCAGCAGCCATCAATCATATGTTGGCTGATTTGTCTTTGCCTGCTTTGCCATCGCAACAGATAGAGGCTTATATAGGCGAAGGTGCGCAGATGCTGATTAAGCGCAGTATTGCCGCACATGCTGATGACAGCGCTGAAATGTTTGAGCAAGCGCAGGCTTTGTTTTTTTCGCATTATGCGCATACTGTGCAACAAAGTCAGCCTTATCAAGGGGTGTGGGAAGGCCTAACCGCGCTTAAACAAAAAGGTTTACGATTGGCATGCGTGACCAATAAGCCGGAAAAGTTCACCTTGCCCCTCTTGCGCGCAAGCGGTTTGATGCCGTTTTTTGAAATAGTGGTGGCTGGGGATACTTTGGCTAAAAAGAAGCCTGACCCTATACAATTGCTGCACATTTGTGCAGAATTCAATGTGCTAGAAGCTGAAGCAATGCTGGTGGGCGATTCGATTACTGATGTGAAAGCTGCGCATGCCGCAGGTTGTTATATTGTGACAGTGCCTTACGGTTATAATCAGGGCAAGCCCATTGATGAAAGTTTGGTTGACGCAACCATTGATGACTTAACTGAGTTGCTAGATTTGCTAAATTAAAATTGTTCAACCGTGACGCAAATCAGGCAGTATCTGATTACATTTTTTTATAAAACATAACTTCAAATATGAAAGCTATTCATCATAATTTTTGTGTGAACTTTTATGCCAATTTTTATCGTTGGCGTAACAATTGGCAAAGCTAATAAACAGATGGCAGTCTGTTCACATACAGCCGTGGCATTGAATATGCCAATATTAAAAATGATGATAAAAATCTCTTGGGAAGTGCATGTTAAACACTATTAATCAAACCGAATTTAACGCCTTGGCAGCGCAAGGCTTTAACCGTATCCCATTGGTACTGGAAACATTTGCTGATCTGGATACTCCGTTATCCTTATATTTAAAGTTGGCAAATCAACCGTTCTCGTATTTGCTTGAATCGGTTCAAGGGGGTGAGCGGTTCGGTCGTTATTCTATTATTGGCTTACCTGCTAAAACACGCATCGTTGCGCATGGCAGAAAAGTAGAAGTGATGGAAGACGATAAAGTAGTCGAAACAGTGGAAGATACCAATCCGCTCGACTTTGTCAAAGCCTATCAGGCGCGCTTTAAAACTCCACCGTATGAGGGCTTGCCTAGATTCACCGGTGGTTTAGCGGGCTACTTTGGTTATGAAACCGTGCGCTATATCGAAAAGCGTTTGGCGAATACTGTTAAGGCAGATGCGATTCAAACGCCAGACGTGTTACTCACGGTGTCCGAGCAGCTTGCTGTGGTAGATAACTTGAGTGGCAAGCTATACTTTATTGTGTATGCCAATACCGATGAAGCCAATGCCTACGACAACGCACATGCCACTTTGCATACCTTGCTGGCCTTGCTCAGAAAACCTGTTGAAATTCCGGCTTGCCCACCAAGCCTGCAAACCGAGGCTAACTCAGAGTTTGGTGAAGATAACTTTAAGGCCGCAGTCAAACGTGCGCAGCAATATATTCTCGATGGCGATATTATGCAGGTAGTGCTGTCGCAGCGCATGTCACAACCGTTTTATGCGTCGCCACTGGCGCTTTATCGTGCCTTACGCAGCTTGAACCCATCACCTTATATGTTCTATTACGATATGGGTGACCATCATGTAGTGGGCGCATCGCCAGAGATTTTAGTGCGTTTAGAAAATGGCACTGTTACCGCACGCCCGATTGCTGGTACGCGTCCGCGCGGTAAAACGCGTGAGCAAGATGTTGCATTGGCAGAAGAGTTACTGGCTGACCCTAAAGAGCTTGCAGAACACGTACAGCTCATGGATTTAGGGCGTAACGATGTAGGTAGAGTGGCGGTGACCGGTTCGGTAAAAGTCACTGACAACATGATGATAGAGCGCTACTCGCATGTCATGCACATTGTCAGCAATGTTGAAGGCAAGCTCAAGCCGGGTATGGATGCGATTGATGTATTAAAAGCCACGTTCCCTGCCGGCACCGTGAGTGGCGCGCCCAAGGTGCGTGCCATGGAAATCATTGATGAATTAGAGCCTAGCAAACGCGGTATTTACGCAGGCGCTGTAGGTTACTTGGGTTTTAACGGTGATATGGATGTAGCGATTGCCATTCGTACCGGTGTGATTAAGAACAATATGCTACATGTACAGGCAGGTGCCGGTATTGTGGCAGATTCCGTTCCACATAGTGAGTGGGTAGAAACCCAGAACAAAGCACGTGCAGTGCTGCGGGCAGCGGAGCTAGTGCAAGCCGGACTGGACGTGAATAGTTAGTCATGCAATGGTAAATAGCGAACTGATAAGCCAAGTGAAATCGCTAAAATTGCTAGCGTTGAGGTTTATATTTGTCGCGCTGGCTTATATACTCACTGCACAACTTGGTTTAATCGGGCCTTACAAAGAGTCGATTGCAACATTGCTGTGGTTGCCGAGCGGTGTTGCAGTTGGTGCCATCATGCGTTGGGGTAGCGTTGCTATTCCGGCAGTATTTATTGCTACAGTGTATGTCGAGCAATCGCTAGGCATGTCTCTCATCACCTCTCTTAGTATCGCCTGTGGCAACACACTAGCACCTGTTTGCACAGCGTATTTACTTAAAAAACTTCAGTTCAACCATCAACTCATCACGCAGCGTGACATTTTTCTGCTGATTTCTGCGGCAATGCTCGGGATGTTGATTTCATCTACTGGTGGGGTACTGAGCTTGCATTTAAACGTTCTTGCAAACACTCACGACATGGTCAGGGTTTGGTTTATCTGGTGGGTAGGTGATGTGATAGGTGTGCTGCTGGCGCTGCCGCTGGTGCTCAACCTCAATAAAACCAAACTACTCGCTAATACGCAAAAAACCATACAGCTAATTTTTTGGTTAATTGTGTTTGCTTGCTGCGAATACCTGATTGTGAATTTGATACACGATCTTAATAAGCAGTTTATGCTCACTGCGTTTTTGA
>NCHI01000150.1 GCA_002281815.1 Methylotenera sp. 24-45-7 | reverse complement strand
GACATGGCGAGCAAAGTAAAAAAACGCCCCGCAGACGAGTTTAAAGACAAAATCGTCATTATCGGTTCTACTGCGCCGTCACTGTTTGACCTGAAAGCCACTGCCATGGCTAAAGCGCATCCGGGTGTGGAAATTATGGCAACTGCGATTGATAACGTAAAACACCACGATTATTTAAAAGTTTGGCGCGGCAAGATACCTTACATCCTAATCAGCCTAACGCTTATTTGGGTCACAGCACTGGCTTTTTTTAAAAATGTAGACCGCGATAAACTGGTGAAAGTATTTAGTAGCAGCCAGATTATTCTGCTGGCTTTTTCATTCACCATTATTAATCTCAGCAATACCTACCTGGACTTTACCGGGCCTATCACATGGGCAGTCATGTATTTCAGTATCGCCAAAATTTACGCCCTGGCCAATGACCGTGCCATGCAGCGCATTTTGGCAAGCGACGTGGAATCAGGCAAGCGCGGTAGCGGCATTTTATTAATGCCGATTGTGATTGAAAGCCAGTTCACGCTCACCGATAGCATCTTGAAAAAATTTCGCCAGAAAATTGAGCATGCACTGCAACTTCCTGCCACGGTTGACGCAATTAAAGGCACGCAAAGCGGCATTTGGGGGCTGTTTAGCGACCTGCTAGTGGTAAGCTGGGCTTATGACAGCCATCAAGCTGAAGGTGCAGCAAAAGCACAGCAAGATGCCCAGCAACTTAGCGCACAACTAGCTGCCTTACTTAAAGAGGCTGGTGCACCGAACGATGTTGGCTTACGTTGTACAATGCATGAAGGAATATTGAATATTGACCAACCGATGGCAAATCAATGGCGCGGCTTATTTGCGCAGGCTGTTATTAAACTGGATATATTAGAAAGAGACGTCGCATGAAATTTAAATCCATGAAGTTTAAATCAATTTTCGTCGGGCTATGCTTGCTGATGCCGATTGCAGCCCTAGCTGAAGCCGGCAGCGCACTCAAAAATGACACCTTACGCAAGGAGCCCTATGCGGATGCAAAATCTGCGGGGAGTTTAACGCGTGGGGAAAGCGTGCAAATCGTTAAAAAACAAGGCGCATGGTTACAGGTTAAAACTAAAAAAACCACTGGTTGGGTTCGTTTGCTTTCTGTGAAACGTGGCAGTTCGACTGGCAGCAACCAATCAGCCGGAGTTCTCGCTGCCGCCAGTGGCCGTGCTGGCACAGGGCAAGTGGTTTCCACCACTGGCATACGTGGCTTGAGTGAAGACGAACTCAAAGCCGCAAAATTTAATGAAGCTGAAATTAACGCTATGGAAAGTTACACGCAAAGCGCAGATGCTGGCCGCCAGTTTGCCAATGCCGGCAAGCTTAAAACGACTAGCTTTTCCAACCTTAAAGCTGCGAAAGGTGAAGCCAAATGAAAGCTACTCAACACATGATGCCTAAACAAAAAACACTCACTGCATTATTGCTTGGTGCAATATTGTTAAGCCCCAGTATGCATAGTGCTGCGCTAGATTTAAAAGGCTTGGTCAATGAAGCAGTAAAAAAAGAACTGGGTCAAACTGAAACAGCGCCAGCAGTTGAAGATACTGCAAAAACAAGCGCAGAAAACTCTAAACCAGCAGAGCCAGAGTTCAACTGGAAAAATCCAAGTACAGAAGAAGAAATTGCGCTGGGACGCCAAATTGCTGGCAACCTGCTAGGTGCGGCGCCATTGGTAAAAGATGCTGGTTTACAAAAATATGTGAATTCAGTTGGGCGCTGGGTCGCTTCACAATCAGAGCGTCCGGATTTGCCTTGGCGCTTTGCAGTGATTGATAGCGAGGACATTAATGCCTTTGCTGCGCCGGGTGGTTACATCATGATTACTAAAGGCTTGTACCGCAAGCTAGCGAACGAAGCCCAGTTGGCAGGCGTGCTAGGGCATGAAATCGGCCATGTCGTGATGAAACACCAATTGAAAGTCCTACAAAAACAACAGCTACTGAATATCGGCGCTAACTTTTTAAGTGACAAGTATGCAAAAGATAATAAACTGGCCAGTAAAGCCATAGGCACTGGTGCCGAAATCAGCGCCCGCAGCTTAGACAAATCAGCAGAATATGAAGCCGACCGCTTGGGCTTGAGTTATGCCACACGCTCTGGCTATGAGCCTTATGGTTTGCCTGAAGTGTTACAGACACTGGGTGAAACCAATAAAAACGATGGCAGCGTGGCTTTGTTATTTAAAACCCATCCACATCCTGATGAGCGTTTAGTGGCGCTGAGCGATGCGATTGGCAACAGGCTAGATAAAATGCAGGGTGGAAAGACTTTAGAAAACCGTCTTTACAAGTTAAAAAACTAGCTAAATCCCCTTTCCCCAATCAGGGGAAAGGCTGGGATGGGGTGTAGATATTAATAGCATGCGCACATGCCGCACACTATCCCACATTAAATTAGGTCGCGCGCCCTCAACTCGGCTTTGATGTAGGCATAGTAAATAGGTGCCGCGACCACACCAACCAAGCCAAATGCAGCTTCCATGCACAGCATCGCAATCAACAGCTCCCATGCGTTAGCCCGAATCTGCGTGCCCACGATACGTGCATTCAAAAAATATTCAAACTTATGAATGATGACTAAGTACATGAGCGAGCCAATAGCAACCCCCAGCGACTGACTCAAGCTCACAACCACAATCACCGTATTTGAAATTAAATTGCCAATGACTGGTATTAGCCCCACCACAAATGTAATCGCAATCATAGTTTTAATCAGCGGCAAATGTATACCTGCCAATGGCAACACCACCGCAAGATAAATTGCAGTAAAAAACGTATTCACCGCTGAAATACGGATCTGAGCAAATACCACACGCCTGAATGCATCGCTAAACAAGCTGGTGCGTCCAACCAAGGCTCTGGCAAATGGCTTAAAGTGATCCACAATGACCGCTTCACGCAGCGCTAAAATGCCGCCAATAATCATGCCGATGATGAT
>NCHI01000149.1 GCA_002281815.1 Methylotenera sp. 24-45-7 | reverse complement strand
TAATGGTTAATGCAGTATTGAATTTAATTATTATTTAATCCATTAACATTCCACTCTATTCACCACTTAGCCTAGATTCCGGCCTCCGCCGGAATGACGAACCTTGTTAAAATTAATCTATTTAGCACCCCTCAAATAATATGCTTTTAAATATAAATATTGCGTTAATAACATATTTAAAATATATTTATGTTTAATTTGCAATTTTAATAAAGAAAACTTAATGTCTCTAGGCTTATCCATACGCAAACGGCGCAAATTACTCAATATCACATTGCAATCACTCGCTTCGCAAGTGGGGGCTGACAGCGGCAATTTATCGCGTATAGAGCGCGGTGCGCAAGGTGTAAGTGAAGCCCTTTTACGCAAAATTTGTAGCGCGCTGGATTGCACGCCTGCCTACTTGTACGCGCTGACTGAATCAAACGCCAGCAACAATTCGCCCGCCTTATTTAACGTCAAAAAACCACAAGAGTTTGTGAGCTGGTTTCGCTCAGTGGCGCCCTATATTCATGCCTTCGGCGGCCGCACCTTTGTCATCGCATTTGGCGGGGAAGTGGTGAATGAAAAACAATTTGTGGCACTGTCGCATGACCTTAACTTGCTGGCCAGCCTTGAAGTGCGCTTAGTGCTGGTGCATGGCGCGCGCCCGCAAATTGAAGAGCGCTTAAAACGTGCCAAAATCGAAACCAAACTTGCCAACGGCTTGCGTGTGACTGACGACGATGCCATGGACGCGGTGAAAGAGGCCAATGGCGCAATTCGTGTGGAAATTGAGGCACAACTCTCTATGGGGCTGATTAACTCGCCTATGGCTGGCAGCGATATACGCGTGGCCGGTGGCAATTTTGTCACGGCCAAACCTTTGGGGGTGCGTGACGGCATCGATTTACAGCACACCGGCGAGGTGCGCAAAGTGAATGCTGCCGCGATACAAAAACGCCTGGACGATGGCGAAATGGTTTTGCTATCACCATTAGGTTATTCACCCACTGGTGAAGTGTTCAATCTATCACTAGAAGATGTGGCGGTAAGCACCGCGATTGCGCTGGATGCGGATAAGCTGATATTTCTGATGGACTCTGAAGGCGTGCATAATTTACGCGGCGAGTTGCTGCGTGAAATGACGGCAAAAAAAGCCAAAAATCTGCTATTGCACGTGACTGACAATGAAGACGCCATTAACACTTCTGAAGATATTGTGTATTACTTACCAGCCGCAGTGCGCGCTTGCGAACACGGGGTTGCACGTACGCATTTGATCAGCCGCCATATCGATGGCGCAATTATTCAGGAGCTATTCACGCACGAAGGTATCGGCACCATGGTGACCGAGCTGGGCTTAGAAACGATGCGTCAGGCGGATATTGACGACGTAGGTGCGATTTTGCAACTGATTGAGCCACTGGAAACTGAAGGCGTGTTAGTAAAGCGTGGCCGCGAGCGGATTGAAATGGAAATTAATTATTTTCAGGTGATGGAACACGACAACCGCGTTATTGGCTGCGCCGCGCTTTACCCGTTTGCAGAAGAAAAAACTGCTGAGTTCGCCTGCCTTGCGATTGATCCACAATATCGAGGCCATGGTCGTGGCGATAAGTTATTTTACTTTTGCGAAGCGCATGCAAAAGCGCTGGGATTTAAAACTTTGTTTTGCTTGACCACGCACACTGAACACTGGTTTTTGGAACGTGGATTTACCGAACAAAACGTAGAGAAGCTACCTGCAGCAAGACAAAAGTTTTACAACTACCAGCGCAAGTCTAAAGTGTTTATTAAAAAACTCTAGGCCACATTTCATAAAATTAACACTGGTTTTTGGTTACAATAGCGCATAGAAAATATCGTCTAACCCCACGTTTGGAAACCCTATGCTAAATCAAACCACCGCAGCAAAAAAAGCAAAAACACTGGCCGAAGCGCTGCCATATATCAAACGTTTTTTTGATAAAACCATCGTCATTAAATACGGCGGCAACGCCATGACCGACGAGCATTTGAAAGAGTGCTTTGCTAAAGATGTGGTATTGCTGAAACTGGTGGGCATGAACCCGGTGGTGGTGCATGGCGGTGGCCCGCAAATCAACGAAATGCTGGATAAACTAGGTAAAAAAGGTGAGTTTATTCAGGGCATGCGCGTGACCGATGCAGAAACCATGGACGTGGTAGAAATGGTGCTGGGCGGACAGGTCAATAAAGAGATTGTGAATCTAATTAACCGTCATGGCGGCAAAGCGGTGGGCTTAACCGGGCAAGATGGTAATTTCATCCATGCACATAAATTAATGATGGCTGATAAAGATGATGCCTCTAAATTTATTGATATTGGCCAGGTAGGCGAAATCAGCGCAATTGACCCGAGCATTATTAACTTTTTAGATAGCGGCGATTTCATCCCGGTAGTCGCGCCAATCGGCGTAGGCGCAGACGGCGAAACTTACAATATCAACGCCGATGTTGTAGCGGGTAAATTAGCCGAGATTTTGAATGCAGAAAAACTGATTTTACTCACCAACACGCCGGGCGTGCTGGACAAAGACGGTGAATTGCTCACGGGCTTAACGCCTAGACAAATTGATGACATGGTTGCAGATGGCACCTTATCAGGCGGCATGCTGCCAAAAATCAGCTCTGCGCTGGATGCTGCCAGAAGTGGCGTCAAAGCCGTGCATATTATTGATGGTCGCGTCGAACATGCTCTACTGCTTGAAGTGCTGACGGATGAAGGTGTAGGTACGCTGATTAAGGCTAAGTAATTTTTTAGCCGCAGATGCACGCTGATTAACGTGGATAAGCCAATCTGTTTGACATGCCTTTGATTTTTTATCTGTGTGTATCTGTGTTCATCCGTGGCTAAATTAAGCCTGTAAACTATGACCAAAATCTGGATTTTTGACCTAGACGATACACTGCACAATGCGTCAGCGCATATTTTCCCAGTGATGAACCAGACCATGACGCAGTACATCATGAATCACTTGGGCATGCATGAGCAGGACGCA
>NCHI01000148.1 GCA_002281815.1 Methylotenera sp. 24-45-7 | reverse complement strand
TGTTGAAACAGGAAATGACTCTTATCGCTTTAAAAATAGGTCTTAAACTGGTGCACTTTTGCACGCAAACTGTGGTGCACTTCTAAACAAGCATTGACAGGCGAAGGCACGCCATATGACATCAATGCCGAGATTGGTGCGATTTGCGATGAAGTAGCACCACTGGCAGATGAGACTGTGATTACCAAGCATCACCCGAATTCATTTGTGGCGACAGATTTAGATCAGCAGCTTAAAGCGCTAGGCATTAAAAATATCGTACTTGCTGGTTTTATGACGCATATGTGCGTCAATTCAACCGCGCATGGCGGTTTTAATTTGGGTTACAACGTTACCGTCGTGGCAAGCACCACAGCTACGCGGCCATTACTAGCGGCAAACGGTAAGGTGCTATCTGCACAGGAAGTGCAAGATGGTGCTATTGCCTCTACGCGTGATTTGTACGCAGCAGTGGTGGATTCCGTGGATGACTTGAAATAAGTCACTTCACGTAGGAGCGAAATTTATTTCGCGAATTATCTGTTCAAAGAGCTAGATTGCCGCGGGCTACGCCCTCGCAATTGCTGAGTTTTTCTGGATTGCCACGTCGTTGCACTCCTCGCAATCACCGAGTTTCAGTAACGTCATTGCGAGGGTGTAGCCCGTGGCAATCCAGTACTTTTTTAGTTGCTAATCAGAAGTTTTTCACAGCGGCACATTCAATATCGGATAGCTTTCCCAGCCCTGATAATCAAAGTGCCACCATTCATTTTCATAAACTTTAAAACCTTCTGATTCCATTGTTACACGCAATAAATCACGCGCTTTGCGGGCTTGTGCGCTGCCACCATTGTAGTGAGGGTGCGCGCGCTCACTGAACTCGTCATATTCGCTAGGCATGCTCACTGGTTTGCCGGTTTTTAAGTCATATAAGGTGAGGTCTATTGCACAGCCGCGATTGTGTCTAGAGCCTTGCAAGGGGTCTGCCAGATACGCTCTATGTTGCGGTTGTTTATCCCACATCTCACGGGTCACTTGCCATGGGCGGTATGCATCAAAAATCAGCAAGCCATAGCCCATGGTCTGCAATTTGTCATGTACTTTTATCAACGCTTCAGCGGCAGGTTTTTGCATTAAGGCTTGCGACTTTGAGTAGAGTTGCTTGCCCATAAAGTTGTTGTCTGATGCGTAGCGGATATCAAATTTAAGCCTATGATCAAGCTCGGATAAATCGATTAATTCAACCTTTGCATTTGCATGCTGTGAAATGGGCGGCATACTTGGAGCCTCTGACAAATGCGTAAATTCGGATTTTTCTTCCGCAATAAACGCTACAAAAATCTTGACGGGCTGATTGCCTAAATTAGTGCCTATGTGCGCTACGCTGATTGCCTCCATGAGCGCCTGACCTTGTTTCAGTGTCACGCGCTTGCCGTTGGCGTACTCCATTTCTAGTTCACCGCTAAGTAAATAAGCGACCAGTGGGATTTTGTGCTGGTGCCAGCCGGTAGATGCGCCAGGCGCAATGGTGATAATTGCAGCCGTCACTTTGGCTTGCCCGGATTGCGGATACTGTATGGTTTCTCCAGCGATGGTTTCAGTGGTTTCAAGCAGAATTTGCACCTGCGGATAATCATCGGCCATGACTGGTTGCAGACTAGCGGTGAAGATGATTATCAATAAGCAGTAAATGTAGTGTTTGAGCAGCAAATGTGCACCTCGCATGCACATGCAATTAGCTA
Organism: Methylotenera sp. 24-45-7; assembly: GCA_002281815.1. Taxonomy (GTDB): domain Bacteria; phylum Pseudomonadota; class Gammaproteobacteria; order Burkholderiales; family Methylophilaceae; genus Methylotenera. The sequence continues at coordinate 1,294 of NCHI01000148.1, read as the reverse complement.
GAGAATAGTTTGCTAGTTGCGTGCAATGGCTAATTTATAAATGTCAGGGTTGTGACTGTTTTGATATTTTTCTAATATGCGTTGATAGCTACGCACCGACTCTACAAAAATCACTGGCGCACCACCACTCGCATAGCCATACTTAAGCGTGGTGTAGTACTCTGGATTTTTAAGTAATACCAAGGTTTTCTTAACATCTGCCCAGCTATCAGGATTCAGGCTTAAACGTTTTGCTAACACACGCGCATCTTCTACATGCGCATAACCTATATTGTAAGCCGCTAACGCCATGTAAGTTCTATCTGGTTCTGGAATGCGCTCCGGCACTGTGTCACGCAGTTTTAATAGGTATTTAGCACCAGCTGGGATGCTTTGTTTGGGGTCTAAGCGGTCGGTCACACCCATCTGATCGGCGGTGGCTTCGGTGAGCATCATCAAGCCACGCACATTGGTAGGAGAGGTGTTGAAAGTATCCCAATGTGATTCACGGTAACTCACAGCAGCCAGCAAACGCCAATCTAGGCCAGTGATTTCTTGGGCTTGTTTAAATAGATGGATGTATTTGGGTAATATGGTGTTGGTGCGTTTCAAAAAAGTGGTGATATCAAGCGTGTTAAGGCGCTCAGAGTGACCGTAATAGCGATCTAAAAGATTACGTAGCGCACCATTTTTTTTGATGTCCTTGAAAAATATATTTATTTTTCTGACCATTTCAGGGTCTGCATTTTTTGACATTGCCCAGGCAAATTTTTCTGCAGGGCCTATCGGTAAAGCTACTTGTAAGTTTGGATAATAATTCTGCATCAGAGATACCAGATGGCTGTCAGCGACGGTGAAGTCCAACACGCCATCGGCGACTTCTTCTAGCAGTGATTCAGTATTCGTACCTTTTTGCGCATGCCATTGTAAAAAATGATGTTGTTCTTGCAGTTCTGCTAAGCGTTCTGCATAACTGGTGCCTTGAGGGACAGCGATTTTTTTATCTTTAATTTCATCGATGTTTTTAGGCTTTTTATTGGTTTCATTATTAAAAATCAGCTGCTGTTGGGTTTCTTGATACGGAGTGGCAAACAACACCAGATGCTGCCGTAAGTGGGTGACAGATAAATTAGCCGCCGCAATATGCGCTTTATTTTTGAGTAAACTGGGAATCACATCGCTAATGCTATTTACTAATACAAAGCGCACGCTGTGTTCGGGGTAGTGTTGTTTTACGAACAGCGTGGCTAAATCATATTCGATACCGGCAGGCTGATTTTCACTGTTCAAATAATAAGTGGTGGGGCCATTGTGG
>NCHI01000147.1 GCA_002281815.1 Methylotenera sp. 24-45-7 | reverse complement strand
AGTATCACATAACTATTTTGTGCTTCTTCCCACTGAAAGCGATGGTGATGCGCCAATGCGTAAACATCTGAATGATTGATTGTATTTTCCATAACTTACCTAAATTTAATCACTGGTTGGCGTAAATAATCACGGCCTTCTACTTTAACTTCTGTACAAGCCAACATAATTGCATCAGCAATTACCCACAGTACATCTAATTTGAATTGCAGAATATCTAAAGCGCGTAATTGCATTTCGCGGCTACCGCCAAAATAATCCAAGCTGATGTGTAAGCCTTGCTCCACATCACGACGCGCTTCAGTTAAACGTTTTTTAAAGTAAATAAAACCTTCTTCTTTTACCCATGGATACATGGTTGGCCATGAGCTAATACGTTGTTGATGAATATGTGGCGCAAATAACTCTGTTAAGCTTGAACATACACTTTCTTGCCAAGGACGTTGACGCGCAAAGTTCACATAAGCATCTACCGCAAAACGCACGCCCGGGCTCACCATTTCTAATGATGTCACTTGTTCGCGCGTTAAACCTACTGCCTCACCCAGTTTCACCCAAGCTTCAATTCCGCCTTCAACATCATCATAACCATCATGGTCAGTAATACGATGAATCCAGCCACGACGCACTTCAACATCAGGGCAGTTTGACATCACGGCCGCATCTTTTTGCGGAATCATAATTTGGTAGTAATAACGATTGGCTACCCAGCATTGCAGTTGTTCTTTAGTTAACTTACCTTCATACATCAATACATGAATCGGATGGTTAATATGATAGCCTTTGCCTTTTTCGCGCAACTTAGCTTCAAATTCTTCTCTGCTCCAAGGTTGTAATTTCTCGGGTGCCAATTTCTCAGTCATTCTTTATCTCCAAAAATTTAAAGTTTAATCAGGTGAGCGTGCTAAACAAAACGCTGCATGATCAAGTGCTTTGGATTTTTATAAAATAATATCCATACCATCATAGGCAACTTCAATCTTGTGTTCGTTCAGAATCGCACGTTCGGCAGAATCTTCACGCAAAATTGGGTTGGTATTGTTGATGTGTATCAAAACTTTACGTACGTCGCCGAACTTATCCAGTTGTTCAATCATGCCATCAGGGCCTGATTGCGGATTGTGGCCAATACTGCGCGCAGTTTTAGTCATCAAGCCCATGTCTATCATTTCAGTGTTGGTCCAGAAAGTACCATCCACCATGATGCAGTCGGCTTGATTCATTAACGCTGGCAAATGTGGCTCTATCTCTGCCAAGCCAGGTGAATACCAGCATTTCTTGCCAGTACTGATTTCCTCAATCAACACACCAATCGTATCGCCAGGATGCGGGTCATTACGGTGCGGTGAATATGGAGGCGCTGCGCTCTTTAAAGCTACAGCCGTAAATCTTAAGTTAGGTACAGTAGGAATGGTAAAACTGGTTTCACCATCAATAGGTACGTTATGATGATTGATACCACAGTAGTGGCCAAGTATATTTAAAATTTGGTTGCCTGAAGTTAAGTCACCATAGACCATCTCAGTGCAGTAGATTTCGCGCTTTACTGTGCCTTCACGCAGCATAAACAAACCTGTCGTGTGGTCAATTTGCGCGTCAATTAGCATAATGGCTTGAATGCCTGTATCACGGATACCACGGCCTGGTTGTAACGGCGCAAAATCCTGAATTTGCTGCAATACATCAGGTGATGCATTAAATAACACCCAGTTCACGCCATCACTACTGACGCAAATAGATGATTGCGTACGTTTGGTTGCCTTGATAGTGCCTTTGCGTAAACCATCGCAATTAAAACAATTACAGTTCCACTGCGGGAAACCACCACCGGCGCCGGCGCCTAATACATGTATGTGCATATCAATCTACAATTCTATAAAAACAGTGTTAAAACTTTTAATCAGCTTTCTATAAAAAAAGGCTGTCTTGCGGCAGCCTTTTTTATAATTAACGTAAACGTTAATTATTTGTTCATAACGTACATTGTTACTTCGAAACCGAAACGCATTTCAGTAGCTGCTGGTGTTGTCCACATAATAAAGCTCCTTAAATTAATTTTTAGTTGATTATTTCGTTGTAGCTTAATCGCTACAACGTAAGAGCATTGTGCGCCTGTAGCGACTTATTCAACACCGCTAAGTTACGGTATAACTACTAAGTAAATTCATGATGCAGGTATCAAAAAAACTAGATTTCTTAAAACTCAGACTAGCCTTTGAGTATTTGTTCCAGCACTGATAAAAATTTAGCATTTTCTGAGAACAAGCCAATACTCACTCTTAAATACTCAGGCATTTCATAGTTAGCTACTGGGCGCACAATCACGCCATTTTGAAGCAGCTTTTGATTAATTGCTGCGGCATCACCCACTTTTACGCTAATAAAGTTAGCAAAAGATGAAATATAAGATAAGCCCAGCTTATCAAAACCTTGCGTTAATTGTGCCATTCCAGCTTGGTTTCGAGCATAACTACGTGCAACAAAATCGTCATCCTGCAAAGAAGCAATCGCTGCGGCTTGTGCAACATTGTTCACGTTAAACGGTTGGCGTACTCGATTCATCATATCGGCTATATCCGCATGGCACAAACCAAAACCGATACGCAAACCTGCCAAACCATAGGCTTTAGATAAAGTACGTGAAATCAGCAGATTAGGGAATTGCGGCAACCAATTAATGGCTTCAGATTTGTTGTCGATTGACAGATACTCATCATAGGCTTCATCCAGCACCACCAAAATATGCGCTGGCACTTGCTTCAAGAATGCATACACAAGGTCTTTATCTAATAAGGTGCCGGTAGGATTGTTTGGGTTAGCAATAAAAATCATACGTGTATTAGCTGTAATTGCTTTTAACATAGCCGCCAAGTCGTGGCCATAATTAACTGCCGGCACTACCAACCCTTTAGCGCCAGTCGCTTGTGTTACTAAAGGGTAAACTGCAAAGGCGTGCTGTGAGTAGATAGTTTCACTGCCAGCGGTTAAAAACGCACGCGCCGCCAACTCTAAAATATCGTTAGAGCCATTACCAAATACGATTTGCTGATGCGTCACCCCAAATTTATTGCTCACCACATCACGTAAAGC
>NCHI01000146.1:2962-6101 GCA_002281815.1 Methylotenera sp. 24-45-7 | reverse complement strand
AGGAGTTTGTGCAGCTCGACACTACTAATATTTTATTTATTTGTGGCGGCGCATTTGACGGCTTGGAAAAAGTCATACGCTTACGTTCAGAAAAAGGCGGCATTGGTTTTGGCGCTGAAGTCAAAAGCAAAGTTGATGTACGTGAAGTAGGCACAGTGCTTAAAGACGTTGAGCCTGAAGATTTGATTAAATTCGGTTTGATTCCAGAGTTTATTGGTCGCTTGCCAGTCGTGGCAACGCTAGAGTCTCTAGATGAGCCAGCGCTGATGACGATTTTGACCGAGCCAAAAAACGCACTTACCAAACAATACATCAAGTTATTCAAGATGGAAGGTGTGGATTTGGAATTTAGAGAATCAGCTTTATTGCTGATTGCTAAAAAAGCCTTAGAGCGTAAAACGGGCGCGCGTGGTCTGCGTTCCATCATGGAGCACGCTTTATTGGAAATCATGTATGAATTACCATCATTGAAAAACCTGAGTAAGGTTGTTGTGGATGAGGGCGTGATTCGCGGTGATACACCACCTATCTTGATCTACGAAGATAAACCTGCTGAAGAGGCTGCCGGTTAATATTTAACCTTAGCAATTCTGTTTAAATAATCTCGGTAAGTAGTGTGTGTTAAGTTAAAATTACTTAAGCATATTAACTACCGAGATTTTTTTATGTCCTAATTTAGTTGAATGCATTGCAGATATTTCTTTTTTTGCGTATCAGCTTAAATTTCTTATAGATAACTATTTTTAAGTCGCCTAATTGGTGCTTAAATACCAATTGATACTTGAACTGTTAACAATTATCCCCATCAACAATATATAAGTGTTTTTGGCTTAATCTTTAGCTTAATTTTGGAAGTCTACTCATGGCACAATTATTACCTACCTTTAATCCAGATAGCGGTTTGCTGCCACTGTTGCCTTTGCGCGACGTGGTAGTGTATCCGCATTTGGTCATCCCACTTTTCGTAGGGCGCACAAAATCCGTAAAAGCACTTGAGCTTGCCTCTGAAGGTAATAAACAAATTCTGTTGGTGGCACAGAAGTCTGCCAGTAAAGACGATCCTGACGCCTCTGATTTACACGAGGTTGGTACGATTGCAACTGTATTGCAAATGCTCAAGCTGCCTGACGGCACGGTTAAAGTGCTGGTTGAAGGCGTGCAGCGTGCAAAAATCAGTGATTTTACCGAAACTGAAGAATGCTTCGCAGCACGTGCTGAATTGGTGGTTGACACCGCGTCTGATGTTGAAATTCAAGCTTTGATGCGTACGGTGTTTGCGCAATTTGACCAATACGTTAAATTAAACAAAAAAATCCCACCAGAAATTCTCACCTCGCTTGCTACCATTGATGAGGCAGGTAGGCTTGCAGATACTATTGCTGCGCACCTCACTTTAAAATTGGAAGAAAAGCAAAAAGTTTTAGAAATGTTCAATGTGGCAGAACGTCTGGAGCATTTGCTGCGCTTGATGGAAGGCGAGATTGATATTCTTCAGGTTGAGAAGCGTATTCGTGGCCGCGTAAAACGCCAAATGGAAAAAACGCAGCGCGAGTATTATTTAAATGAGCAAGTGAAAGCGATTCAAAAAGAGCTCGGCGAGCAGGATGAAAACGCCGAAATGGACGAACTGGAAAAACGCATTGAGGCAGCTAAATTGCCTAAAGATGCGTTGGCTAAAGTAAGCAGCGAATTGAAAAAACTTAAGCTCATGTCACCCATGTCAGCTGAAGCTTCCGTTGTGCGCAATTTTATTGATACCTTAATTGGCTTACCTTGGAACAAAAAAACCAGAATCAGCAAAAATCTGATTGCTGCCGAAGCGGTGTTGGATAACGATCATTACGGTCTCGAAAAGGTAAAAGAGCGCATTGTTGAGTATCTTGCAGTGCAACAGCGTGTGGACAAGATTAAAGCGCCAATTCTATGCTTGGTTGGTCCTCCGGGTGTTGGTAAAACGTCACTGGGTCAAAGTATCGCTAAAGCAGTTAACCGCAAATTCATACGCATGGCTTTAGGTGGTGTGCGCGATGAGTCAGAAATCCGTGGTCATCGACGTACTTATATCGGATCTATGCCAGGGAAAATTCTGCAAAGCATGGCTAAAGTCGGTGTTAAAAACCCATTATTTTTATTAGATGAAGTTGATAAGCTCGGCCAAGACTTTAGAGGTGACCCGTCTTCAGCATTGCTGGAAGTCTTAGACCCTGAGCAAAACCATACTTTTGTGGATCATTACGTAGAAGTTGAGTATGACTTGTCTGATGTGATGTTTGTGGCTACGGCTAACTCCATGAATATCCCAGCACCGTTGCTAGACCGTATGGAAATCATTCATTTGTCTGGCTATACCGAAGATGAAAAAGTGAATATCGCTATGCGTTATTTGCTACCTAAACAACTTAAATCGCATGGCCTTAAAGAGCACGAGCTGCATGTATCTGAAGCCGCTGTGCGCGATATTGTGCGCTATTACACACGCGAAGCCGGTGTGCGTCGATTGGAGCAGGAAGTTGCCAAAGTTTGCCGCAAAGTAGTGAAGGAGTTATTAACTGCTAAAGCTAAAAAAGGCGAAAAATCTACAGAGGCTGAAAAGCCAGCCAAGAAAATAAACGTGACACCAAAAAATCTGGATAAGTATTTAGGTGTTCAGCGTTACGATTACGGCGTTGCTGCAAAAGAAAATCAAGTAGGGCAGGTGACTGGCTTGGCTTGGACTTCTGTCGGTGGTGAATTATTGACGATAGAAGCCGTGTTGCTGCCGGGCAAAGGCAAGACCACAACTACTGGTAAATTGGGTGACGTGATGAAAGAATCTACCCAAGCTGCAATGAGTGTGGTGAGAAGTCGCGCACAAAAATTAGGCATTGCCAATAACTTCTACGAAGAGAATGACATTCATATTCATTTCCCTGAAGGCGCAACCCCTAAAGATGGCCCGAGTGCCGGTATTGCGATTACTACTGCATTAGTGTCTATTCTTACTGGCATACCGGTACGTGCCGATGTAGCGATGACAGGTGAAATTACGTTGCGCGGTGAAGTGTTGCCTATTGGTGGATTAAAAGAGAAGTTATTAGCTGCGCATCGCGGAGGCATCAAAACCGTGTTAATTCCGCAGCAGAACGTCAAGGACTTAACA
>NCHI01000146.1:0-2916 GCA_002281815.1 Methylotenera sp. 24-45-7 | reverse complement strand
AACCGATGTACCTGAAAATATCAAAAATCACTTAGATATTCATCCGGTGCAATGGATAGACGATGTGTTGAAGCTTGCTTTGGCTTCTACCCCAGTGCCATTAACGACGGATGTTACTCTAGATGAAAATTCTGCAAAAGAGGTTCAACTTGCTGATAATTCTAAAGAAACACCAATAACGGCTAGTGACGCGATAAAACATTAGAAAAATAAGTGCCCGGAACCCCTTATTAACGCTTGACATAGTCTTTATAGGCTTGATATAAAGGCGCTACGGGCATTTGAGTCCATAGAAATTACCGATGTTTTTATTTAACAAACCTTGAGAGGGGATTACACGTGAATAAATCAGAACTAATTGATCAAGTTGCAAGCGCTGCTGGTATTTCTAAAGCTGCTGCTGGTCGTGCATTAGACGCAACTACAGCGGCAGTAACAAAAGCATTGAAAAAAGGTGATTTGGTAACATTGATTGGCTTTGGTACTTTCTACGTAGGCAAGCGCGAGGCGCGTAATGGTCGTAACCCTCGTACTGGCGCAACTATCAAGATTAAAGCTGCTAATTCTCCTAAATTTAGGGCTGGTAAAGCACTCAAAGATGCTGTAAACTAGCGTCTTCGTTGGTTGAGCAGGGTGCTTAGCTCAGTTGGTAGAGCGTCGCCCTTACAAGGCGAATGTCAGCGGTTCGACCCCGTTAGCACCCACCAAAAACCATCGATAATGCAGTTTTAGCCGTATCTAATTTTCAAATTTAGAGTGCTGGTTGTTTAGGCACTCTTTATTTTGTTAAAAACTCGAAATAATTAGTTACGCAAAGTTTTAGGAGTGGTAGTTCAGTTGGTTAGAATACCGGCCTGTCACGCCGGGGGTCGCGGGTTCGAGTCCCGTCCACTCCGCCAAACAAGAAAGCGAGTCTTCGGACTCGCTTTTTTTATTTCTACCGACCCATCGTGCTGCACAATCCAAAATTGAGAACTGCGGGTACTAATCAGCTGTCATATGCTGCTAACAAGGTATTTCAGTAGTTAGTTGTGATATATTAATGCGGTTTTAGATTGTTTCATTTATCTAAGCTCGTATTGCTCACCAGTAATAATTTAAGTAAAAATTTAAAAAGAGAATTTTATGTTAGATAGTATTCGTTCTGTTGCTAAAGGTTGGGTTGGTAAAGCATTGTTAGCTTTGATTACTATACCTTTTGCGTTGTTTGGTATTGATTCATATTTGAGCCAAGCAGGTAATAATGTTGCAGTTGCTAAAGTGGATAGCAGCGAGATTTCATTACAAGATTATTCAAATGCATTACAAAATCTGCGTAATCGTTTGCAATCAGAGGGTAAAGTTGATCAGGCTGAGCTTGATAGACCTGAAGTTAAAATCATGGTGCTCAACCAGTTGATTAATCAGCAACTGCTCGATAAAGAAATTAAAGACGCTAACTACGCAATCAGTGATGCGCAATTGGCAACGTACATTACTGGCATGCCTACCTTTCAAAAAGATGGCAAGTTCTCGCAAGAACTGTATGACCAACTATTACAAGAAAACAGAATATCGCCTAAAAAGTTTGAGGCTTCAATTCGCGCAGATTTGCTGAGCCAACAGGCGCAAGATGGTATTAATAAGTTAGGCTTCATTTCTAACGCACGCGCTAATGAAACTCTGAAGTTATTAAATCAAAAACGTGTGGTGTCAGTAGCTGAAATTAAAACCAAAGATTTTGTAGACCAGGTGAAAATCGAACCTGCAAAAATTACTGCCTACTACGAACAACATAAAGATAAATTACGCACCCCAGAGCAGGTGAAAATCGAATTCTTATTATTGTCAGCCAGTGCACTAGTGCCAACAATCACGGTTAGTGATGATGAAGTTAAAAAGTTCTTTGATGAAAATTCAGCAAAATTTCAAGGCAATGAGCAAAGACGCGCTAGCCATATTTTGATTGGTTTTGGCGCTAATGCTACCGCTGAGCAAAAACAGGCGGCGAAGTCTAAAGCTGAAGCGTTATTGGCCGCGGTTAAGAAAAACCCGAATTCGTTTGAAGAGCTAGCAACTAAAAACTCTCAAGATCCTGGTTCAGCAGCTAAGGGTGGTGATTTAGGTAGTTTTGGTCGTGGAGCCATGGTTAAGCCATTTGAAGACGCTGCGTTCAGTATGAAAGTTAACCAAGTGAGTGATTTAGTGGAATCTGAGTTTGGTTATCACATTATCAAATTGACAGAAATCACTGGTCAAAGCTCAGACTTTAATAGCTTAAAAGCACAAATTAAAGGTGAGTTGATTTTCCAAAAAGCTCAGGCACTTTTTGTAGAAAAAGCCGAGAGCTTCAGCAATACGGTATATGAACAATCAGATAGCCTATTACCAGCTGCAAAAGCATTCGGCGGCCAAGTGCAAACTTCAGATTGGTCTACACGTGAAGACATGGCCAAATTCTTTAAAAGTGATAAGTTCGTAAATGCTGTGTTTTCTCCTGAGTCATTGAAAGAGCGTCGTAATACTGAGGCCGTCGAAGTTTCAGCCAATAACTTGGTGGCAGCGCGTGTGGTCGATTACAAACCATCTGCACCTAAACCCTTTGAAGAAGTAAAAGCAGGCATTGAAGGCTTACTCAAGCTTGAAGCAGCTGCTAAGTTAGCCCAAGCAAAAGGGGATGCAGCACTTAAAGCACTTAAACAAGGCCAGGAGCCAGCAGGTATTGAGTGGATTCCTGAAGTGACTGTGGATCGTAAAAACGCGCAAGGTTTAACACAATTGGCCATGACGCAAATCTTTAAAACTGATATTAGCAAATTGCCAGCTTATTCAGGTCTTGCAGATAACCAGCAGGGATATTTGTTAGTTAAAGTGCTAGAGATTGGTACTTCTGCAGCCAGTGATGCAGATGCCATGGCCAATGCGAAAATTGAACTT